>CANGYA010000158.1 GCA_947457925.1 Cytophagales bacterium
CAGGTCTTCCAATTAGTAGGTAGTTTGGCAGATAAGACGGTGGTAGCTTTCCCTAACAAGGAGAATGAGTTGGGATTAAGTATTTATCCGAATCCAGCGAAACAATCGGCAACGATTAGTTATCAAGCCACTCAAGCACCAACAGGAGGTATTATTTCCCTTGTCGTAGTAGATGCCTTAGGCAGAGAGGTGTACAGAGAAACTTCACAAAGCCAGAGTTTACGCACTAACTTGAATGTGAGCCAGTTGGCTGCGGGAGTGTACTTAGTAAAAGTGCAGGACGGCGAGCAAATGGTAAGCAAAAGGTTGGTGGTAGAGTAGATTATCAGTGAATTAATAAGACAAAATAAAAGTATATTTGCCTTTAGGCGAATACATTGACTATCAAGCTATTCGTAAAGGCGAATGTACTTTAATAATGTCCATTTAGTTACTAGTAAACAGCTATCATTGTAAAAATTGGTAATTGATTACTAACTAACAACTGAAACTAAATTGTTTTCTTATCTTTGCAGCCTTAAAATCTTTTACAATCGGCATGAGAAAACAATATGACGACTCGGCAGATTTGCCCAAAGTCCCCGTAAATCAGCACACTCTTAAACATCTTATAGGCATTTACCAATATATGATGCCCTATAAAATGTTATTTTTTTTAGGGATACTGTGCTTAGTCTTTTCAAGTACAATCCTCTTGGCTTTTCCGTTTTTTATTGGTAAATTGGTCGATAAGGCACTTGGGAAAGATGCAGCCTCACAATTACCTATTAGTAATTTTACGCAAAATTTTTCATTTTTACAAGATATAGACTTTGCAAGTATCAACACCATTGCAGCCGTCCTCATGTTGTTGTTGTTGATTCAGTCTGTTTTTTCATTTTTTAGAGTCTATTTATTCGCAAGAGTCAGCGAAAACTCTATGGCAGATATTCGCAAATCCTTGTATGCCAAACTAATGACAGCCCCACTACCCTTTTACGACAACCGCCGAACAGGGGACATGATGAGCCGTTTAACATCTGATATTACACTGTTGCAAGATGCCTTTTCTATTACTTTAGCAGAGTTTATTCGCCAAATTACAACTTTAGTGGCAGGTATCACTATCTTGTTTATGCGAACTCCCACCCTTACGTTTTTTATGTTGGGCGTAATTCCTATTTTGGTTTTGGCAGGCTTGTTTTTTGGTAAACGCATACGCAATATGTCTAAAAATACGCAAGATGAGTTAGCCAAAGCCAATATAGTGGTAGAAGAAACTTTACAAGCCATTCAAGTAGTCAAATCTTTTACGAATGAACGGTACGAGGTCAATCGGTACGCCAACTCTTTGGACAAAGTGGTGGCTACGGCTTTGCACGCAGCCCATTTTAGAGGAGCATTTATTTCGTTTATCGTCTTGGCTATTTTTGGTGGGATTGTGGCGGTGTTGTGGTACGGTTTGCGTTTGGTAGAAGCAGGTGAAATTTCTATTGGTTTGTTGGTGAGTTTCATCATTTACACCATGTTCATTGCAGGTTCTATTGGTGGCTTAGGCGACTTGTACGGACAGCTACAAAGAGCAGTAGGAGCTACAGAAAGAGTGAGAGAGATTCTGGAACATGACGCAGAAATAGACGTAAGAGAGCCTTTGACCGTATTACCAGCCGTAGCAGGAAATATTAGTCTTAAAAATGTACAATTTTCCTACCCTTCAAGAAATGACGTACAAGTCCTCAAAGACATTAGTTTTCATATCAAGGCAGGTGAAAAAGTAGCTTTGGTAGGGCATAGTGGAGCTGGAAAATCTACGATTATTCAACTTTTACTGCGTTTTTATGAAATAGACAAAGGCGAAATTTTATTAGATAATCAAAATATTACAAAATACGATTTGTCTGCCTACCGTCATTTGATTGGCATAGTACCCCAAGAAGTAATTTTGTTTGGCGGTACTATCAAAGAAAATATAGCTTACGGAAAACCAGAGGCAACAGACACAGAAATTCAGGAGGCTGCCCACAAAGCCAATGCCTTGAGTTTCATTCAGTCTTTTCCCGAAGGCATGAACACTGTAGTAGGCGAAAGAGGTGTAAAACTTTCGGGAGGACAACGCCAACGCATAGCCATTGCAAGGGCTATTTTGAAAAACCCAACGGTATTGATTTTGGACGAGGCAACAAGTTCTTTAGATGCCGAATCCGAACAAGCCGTACAAGAAGCCTTAGAAACCTTGATGCAAAACCGTACTACCATTATCATTGCACATCGTTTGGCTACGGTTCGTCAGGCAGATAGAATTTATGTGTTGGACAAAGGACACATTGCAGAGGCAGGTACACACGAAGAACTTTTAAGGAAAGAAACAGGGGTGTATAGCAACTTGGTTAAACTACAAATGACCGAATTTGCTTAGACTTAGATTCAATATGTAATGTATAGATGTAATCTTTAAAAAAGATTACATCTATACATTACATATTGAAGTTTATGAATAATTGTTGTAGTATAGACTTTAGTCTGTGCAAGCTATTGATTTTCAAATACTTAAAAACAGAATAAAGTCTGTTATACAAATTATTCATAAACTCTACTGAATCTAACAAAAAAAGCAACTATGAAGTAGTTGCTTTTTTTGTGGAAAATAACTTATACTATCTTGCCAAAATAGCTTCTTTGGCACTTTGCATCACAGGTATAAGCAAGAACATATTAAGGTCTTTGTCTTCCATTTCTTTGTCTAATGCCTCATAAGTGATGATTTGGTCGTGAATTTTGAGGGTTTCTTTCAACATCTTCCGCAGGTGCTTGTCTTTTGGAAATGCACCATATCTAAATTTAAACGAAAGTTTTTCGGAGTTCCATCTCTTGTGTTCTATCGGAGCTAATACTTTGAGATAACCCTCGATAACTTCTTTGGTAAAATCTGTATGCCCCACTCTTTGCAAGAAGTTCACTTTTACTTCTAAGTGGCGAGCCACATATCTATTAGAGTCTTGTTTAATGTCTGAAAGTTGATTCCATTTTGTATCAATTCCAAAGGTTTTTACCAATTCGGCTTGCGGCTTTTGCAAACTCCTGCTCATTTCTCCCAAAATAGCATTTTCCAATTCTTGTGTAGGATTAGCTGTTTTGAAACGCATCGCCAAAAATATTTTTTCTAATTTGTCTTCTAAGCCTAAATTTTGGTAAATTTTTCTGTCCACCTCGTCCAATAACCACTCAAATTCATATTTAATAGCATAAAAATAGTTTACTGTTTTAGCCAAAGAAGTAATTACACCTGCACTGTCTATTAACTTAGATTTAGTACAAGTATCTGAAATTTGTTGAATGACGTGAACACTAAATTCTTTTTGCAATGTTTCGAACAAATGGTCTTTTTTATCATCAGTAGGGGCGGGGTCTATCAAAGACATAACTTTGGAATTTTCTGGCAGACACACCACTATATCCACTTGTTTTACATCTCCTATCATAGCATACAAGAACTGGCGGAAACGACTTGCCAAGCCCAATAAATAGGCATCATGAGTGCCAAAAACGTAAGCATGACTCAATACTTTGATATAAGATAGAAATGTAGGATTGGTAAATTGTTCACTATAGAAGTTTTCATCAGAAAGCTCCACAGGAATAATATCCAAATAATCTGCAATGAAAGGAAACTTGAAATGTAGTTGTTTTACATACTGTTCTACATCTTTTTCTATCAACAAAATTTTGAGGTTGCGAAGTCCCGGCACATGGCTCAAAATGATACATTCTACTACAAAGTTCTCTGCTGCTGCATTAAAGCCTACAATAGCTATGGCATTGTCCGAAGACTGTATTTTTTGCAGTTTACCCGAAGTTTGGTCTATGATTTTCTGGTAAGTAACTTTCTGCACAGGCGAAAACTTATCAAAAATATATTGAGCCACATTGTAATCTGTATCAAAAGTATCTATATCAAAATTTTCTGTTTTGGTGTAAGTGTCCAAATAGTCTTTCAAGAAGGTAATATTGTACCAATCATTCACGTTTACATGAACTTTTAGATGTTCTTTGAATTTACCTTGTTGGTTGAGTTGTGTCAAAAGGTTCGTTGCCTCTAAATTTGTTTCGTCATTGCCTAACACAACTACACACAAACGGGCTTTGTCTATGCCTATTTTGAATAAATCATTTTCTTCTAAAGCACTGCCTACTACCACCAAGCCCCCCAAACTTTGTAAGTGCATCAAGTGTTCGTTTTGGGGGTCATTATCCATAATTACTACTAACTCTCCTGCTTGTAGTAACTCGGCTGCTATAGTACTACCTATTTTTCCTGCCCCCAAAATTATAATATGTTGTCTATAAAACGTCTTAATTTTAAAAGCCACCCATGTTGTATAAAGGTATCTGGAGATTGTAATAAAAATACCATAGCCTAATAGCATGGCAGCCAAATACTTAGCTACAACCAACTGCCAGTTTGCAATGTAAGGAGGCTCTACGCTTTCCATCAAAAACATACTAATTACGGCATAAATAGCCCCCCAAGCATTAAAGTCTGGTTTGCCTTCATGCTCCAAGTAGTAGCCCCATATCCCCATGATAAAGACTACTGTTGTAAAAGTAAAAATGATGATAGGACTAAACACACGCATCTTGCGCATGAGGCGGAAAAAAGTCATCTCTGGATACATAACAGCAAAGTATAGAAGCAATCTTTTCACGAGCTATTCAGTTTAGCGTAAATTTTGCGTCTTAAAACTAATGAAATAACAAAGAAAGTCAAGTATTTACACTATAAAATCTTTATGATTTTGGCAATGTAAGTAATCAAGCTACTATTTTGAGCATATTTTTCGTACAGAAGTCGCATTTACTTACAACTTAACCGCCTCCACTTTATAGCCTTTCTTGCGTAGCAATGCTATAATACCTACATCACTGGGCAAATGGGCAGCACCTACGGCAGTAAACAAGGCTTGTTTTTTCATAATTACCTCCATTCTATCCACCATGTTTTTATTTCTTTCTACCAACAATTTATAGTTTGCTCCTTTAGACATTTGTTCGTTGGTTACTTTGTAGAGTCTATCTAAATCTTGTGAGAGATAGAGGTTTACCAAAGTATCCATACCTTGCGAATTTTCTGAACTTTCAGGATTTTTGAGTCCTTCATACAACATTTTGGCTTGTTCTTTTAAGGTAATGGCATTGAAAGCTAACATTTGTTCTTCTACTGTTTCCAAACCTACTACTTTGATGCGTTTTTCTTTGGCTGTTTCTTGTAGATAAATGTCTAATGCTTTGGCTTGAATAGGCTTTTTATTGGTTTTATGTTCTTCTTCGGCTAAAATGGTAGCTGTGAAAATAGGGCGTATCTTGTCGGCTATCATACCTATCATTGGATTTTTTTGCACAATGATAGGCTTGATAAAATCATATTCTTCTTCTGAAAGTAACATTTTTAGGGTCGTATCTTTGGGCATAAACAGTGCAGACATCATTTGCACCAAAAGTGCGGGGTCTTCTATGTCCATAGACAATTCGCCTGCCATTACCTCACAAGTAGCCATCTCATCTAAACTACCATTAGCTAATTTCGTTACCTCGTCATCTGCAATATGAATTGTACCCAAAAGATAGGAGGGCTTAGACAAACCATTGCCCGAAATTTTCCAAAATAAACTCTTGTACTGGGTCGTTTGGGCAGGAGGTTTTTGGCACGACAAGCAACAAATCACGAAACAACATAAAGTCATCAGTAATTTTGGAGTAGTATTTTTATGAAATAGCATAAATTGAATGGTTAGGTAAAAACGATAGAATAGTAGTCATTAGTGTTTTCTTTTGCCTCAAAGTTGCTAAAGTAAAAAAGACTACGGGGCTTTCCTATTTTTTGGCTTTAAAAAAGCTACTTTTGTAAAACCATTCACCAAAACTATTTGCCATAATGATTAGAAGTAAAATTGCAGGCATGGGTTTTTATGTCCCTGCGAATGTAGTAAGCAATGATGAACTTTCGAAAAGAGTAAACACAACAGACGAGTGGATAAAGGAACGGACTGGAATTAGTGAAAGACGTTTTTTTGTTCCCGAAGAAGACACCAATTTTGGTATGGGCGTAAAAGCTGCCACTATTGCCTTGGACAAAGCAGGACTTACTCCACAAGACATAGATTTGATTGTTTATGCTACACTAAGCCCCGACTATTATTTCCCCGGTTCAGGTGTTTTGTTGCAAAGAGCTATGCCCTTCCGCAATATTGCAGCTATAGATTTAAGGGCACAATGTTCTGGTTTTATCTATGGCTTATCTGTGGCAGACCAATTTATTCGGTCTGGTATGTATAAAAATATCTTGTTGGTAGGTGCAGAAATCCATTCGACAGGTTTAGATTTTTCTGATGCGGGTCGCCATGTAGCCGTTATTTTTGGGGACGGGGCAGGGGCTGCGGTGCTTTCTGCCATAGACACTGATGCCGAAAAACCCGAAGGCATTTTATCTACACACCTTCATTCTAACGGAGAATTTGCCGAACAGTTGGCTATCATTTATCCTGCAAGTGCAAAATTAGATAAGTTTGACTCAAAAAATATGGAAGCTGGCGGCGGCTATTTTCCTGTGATGAACGGAAGTTTTGTATTCAAACACGCCGTAACGTATATGCCCGAAGTAGTGATGGAGGCGTTGAATGCCAATGGTTACACCCCTGCGGACATAGATTGCCTTGTGCCACACCAAGCCAATGCCCGTATTACGGCTGTGGTACGTGAAAAAATGGGCATTGCCGAAGAAAAAGTAATCAGCAATATCCACAAGTACGGCAACACAACGGCTGCCTCTATTCCTATAGCTATGTGCGAAGCATTGGAGCAAGGCAAAATCAAAAAAGGCGACTTAGTTTGCCTTACCTCTTTTGGTAGTGGCTTTACATGGGCTTCTGCCTTGATTCGTTGGGTATAAAATAATTTTGAGGTAAAAGTTTATCAACAAAAAAGACATTCTGCAAAGAATGTCTTTTTTGTTGATAAACTTTTTATTTTGTCGTTGCCTGATTCTCTGGCTCAAAATACACTTCACTAAAATCTCTGTATTGCATTGGGTTATTAGGGAAGTTTTTTACCTTAGATTGTAACAAACGGTAACCCTCGTCATACCACAATACTACCACAGGAGCATCTTTCATTGCCATTGTTTCAGCTTGCATAAAGAATTTGAAGGCTTCTTGCTCATTAGTTGCATTCATAGCTTTTTCATACAACTCGTCAAATTTTTTGTTTACATAACGAGGAATATTAGGGTAAGACTTACCGCCAACTTGCGCAGGTACATCTTTGCTTGTCCACATCCACAAGAAGTTTTCTGGGCTTGGGTAGTCTGCCACCCAAGATAAACGAATGAATTGGAAGTTACCATTCAAACATTTTTCTGTAACTTGGGCTATAGGCACCATATTAAAATCAATATCTACATTTAATACTTCTTTCAACTGTTTTTGTACCTCTACGGCTACGTTGGTATGTCTGTCGCCTTCTGCGTTAAAGTCTAAAGTAACTTTGGGGAAACCTTTACCACTTGCAAAGCCTGCCTTTTTCAAGAAGAAACGTGCAGAATCTGGGTCGTATTTATAGCCCGGTATTTTGCTGATTTCGTAGTCTGGGAAAGATGGAGGAGTAAGACCGTGCAACCCTGCTGCGTAACCCTCACCGTTCAAGACAAAATCCAATATTTTTTCTCTGTCTATAGCATAACTAAATGCTTTACGTACATCTGCATTGGCAAAAATGCCTGTTTGTGTATTAAACGCAAACAACTGTGTTTGCATTTCAGGCTCACGTTGCAATTCATATTTGCTGTATTTGCCTTCTGTGTCTGTAGTTGTTTCTTCCAAAATTTCTATGATATAGTCCGTAGGTAGGCGGTACATCATATCCAAATTGCCTTTCTTAAACTCAAACAACTCTGTTTTTTTGTCTTTGATAAATTGGATATTAATGGCTTCTAAGAATGGTAATTGATTACCAAATTTGTCTTTGCCATGATAGTTCGGATTGCGTTTCAAAATGATAGCAATGTCATCGTCCACTTGTGCCAAACGAAAAGCACCTGTGCCTACAGCTTTGCTACGCATTTCCATACCGTATTTTTCATAAGCCTCTTTGGGGAAAATGAAAGTTTGAGGACGAGCCAAATGCGTCAAAAACAAAGAATTAGGTCTTTCTAAGGTTAGTTGAATGGTGTAGTCATCTATGACTTTGATGCCCTCTATTTCGCCTTTAGGTTGGTTGCCACCGTTAGTTGCATCATAATAAGTCTTTGCCCCTTTCAACGTATTGTAAAACACGCCAAAACCTTGATTATTACGGTCATTTGTGCAAAGTTTTGTAAAACAATACTTTATATCTTCGGCTTTTAGCTCTCTGCCTTTACCACCAGAAAAACATTCGTCGTCATGGAAAAGTACACCTTTTTTGAGTTTAATCGTATAAACGGTGTGTGTGTCATCTAAAGTATAACTTTCTGCCAAACTTGGTGTAGCCTTTAAAGAGGTGTGTTCAAATTTGAATAGCCCTTCATAAATTTGTGAAGCCACACGGTACGAGTACACATCTACAATAGAGTGCGGAAAGAGGTTTTTGATGTACTCGGTTTCATTGAGCTTAAAAGTTCCACCATAGTAACGTCCTCCTTGTGCTACCTTTGAAGCAGCCTCAGGAGTTTCTGTGGTCGTTGTCTTTGTACTATCACAAGATTGCAAAGACATCACGCCAAAGCAAAGTAAGCCAGCTACAAACTTTTTCATTGGGCTTGTATATTCAGAAGTTTTGGTAAGGTTATCCAATAGCATATCAATAGGATTTAAAAAATTTTCGATAAAATTTTTCAAGTATCTCTGTTTCTTGGTTTGAAAGATAAGTGAAATCTATTAATTCTTTCTAAGAAAACAAGAAAAATTTGTAAGAAACTTACTTGTTTGTGAAAAACTACTAATTTTTTCTAAACATTACAACTTTTAGGGCTACAAATATACAAATTAACATTTTTTCTAAAAAACTGTATCGCAAAAGATGTTATCTTTTGTGAAATAGTAGTTTTAGGAAGACTATTTTACCGCAAAAAACAAATTTATTGTAAATTTGACTTCAAAAATTGTTATCTATTCAACTTAAAGGTGCTTTAAATAGCCACTATACAAGTGCTAACATACAAGTTTTACCTTTAAATATCATATTGTAGGGGCTAAAAATTTATTGTGCTATTTAACTTTTAATATCAATAACTCTTATGTTTGAAAATATTTTACAAGACATTCAAAATTTGTCTTACCGTTTCGAGAGAGTATTATACAAGAATTTTCGGATAGACAACGAAACATTCTACTTCATTATCATTATAGGTATCGTAACTTGGGTAATTAGCCAACTAAGTAAGTACATATTCAAGAAATTATCTGAAAAAAGTAGAGAAAATCTTACTCGTAAAGATTGGTTTGATTTCTTGCATGACACCATTTCTTACATAGCTTTTGCTGTTTTTGTTTTTGTTTTTGCCTCGTCCATTCCTATTACAAATAGGTATCTTTCTGCCGTACAAATTGTGTTGGCTGCCTTTCTATTGCAAAAAATCATTAAGTTTTATATAGATAAACAACTACAGCAATTAGAAGATAACAACGACAGAACCAAGTTTTCTTTTTTACAAAATGCCTTAGATTTATTAGTATTCATTATTGCAGGTTTTGCCGTTATTGCGTCTATTCCTCAACTGCGTTCTTTTGCAGTTACGCTATTTGCTAGTGCGGGTATTTTTGCTGCCTTTATTGGTTTGGCTTCGCAAAAAGCCTTTGCCAATTTGGTGAGTGGTACTTTTATCGTGATTTTCAAGCCGTTTCGGGTGGGAGATGTGATAGAAGTAGAAGGGCATTTGGGCGTAGTCAAAGACATTACGTTACGACATACCCGTATTTTGAACTACGAAAACCGTAGTATCATTATCCCTAATGCACACATAGATACGGCTATTATTCGCAACTCATCTTTCCCTGAAAACAAAGTTTGTAGGTACGTAGAATTTACAATAAGCTATGAAAGTGATGCGGAAAAAGCCATGCAAATCGTACAAGAGGAAGCCCTAAAACACCCATTTTGTATAGACCAACGCACCGAAGAGGAAAAACGCAAAGGCACACCACAAGTCCGCCTGCGTGTGCTTCGCCTCAATGATTATGGTGTTACGATTCGTGCCAATGTATGGTGCAAAGACGCAGATGACGCATACGACTTGCATTGTGATATGAATTTGACCGTAAAAAAACGTTTTGCAGAAGAAAATATAGAAATTCCGTACCCACACAGAACTCTTGTGTTTAAAGACAAAAACGTATCTATCAAACCCATAAGTTCGTAAACAGTCTAACTTTATTTGTAATTTAGATACGTTGGCAATGGCTTAGGTAGCCCCCCATCCAGACCTTGACAATCGTAGCTAAAAACGTAGTACATAAAGAGTTTATGAATAACTCCTTTTTAGCCCTCCCTGTGTGGGGAGGGTTGGGTGGGGCTATAACGAAAAATTATTCATAAACTTTAATAATTACCTTTATTTTTATTACTTCAAATTACTCAAAAAAACATGGAAAACAACCGCAATACTATTGCCATTCGTTTTGGCGTGATAGCAGCCCTCATAGGCATCTTGTATAGCTTAGTGCTACAACTTACAGACAACGTAGGCAATTTTGGTTTGGGCTTACTCTCCTACGTCATTACGATTGCTATATTAGTAATAGCCATTAATAACTACAAAAAAGAGAACAATGGTTTCTTATCTTTCAAAGAGGGGTTTTCAATAGGACTCATTTTTATAGCTGTACAAAGTGTTTTAGTAAGTGTGTATAGCTACATCTACACAAAATTTATTGATACAGCCTTTTTTGAAAACCTGAAAGAACTACAAAAAGTTGAAATGGAAAAAAGAGGTATGTCTGACGAGCAGATAGATAATGCAATGGCAATGTCTGAATGGGCTTTTAATTCGGAGGCTTCCGCAATTAGTAGCTTGCTATTCAACTTGTTTTTTGGGCTTATCATTTCTTTAATTGTGGCAGCAGTCATGAAAAAAGAATCGGATAAATTTTAGTCGTACCAAGTTGCCCCAATAATTACATAATCTATTCAAAATTTCTACTCAAAAATATATGTCATCATTCAAAACCATACGACCTTCAGACCTATCGGCAGCACAGCTCCAAGCCTATTTACAAGGGGCAGTAGCACCCAGACCTATAGCTTTTGCCAGCACCATAGACCAAGACGGACAAGTAAATTTAAGTCCTTTTAGTTTTTTCAATTTGTTTAGTACAAAACCGCCAGTGCTTATTTTTTCGCCTGCCCGCAGGGTACGAGATAATACGACCAAACACACCTTAGAAAATGCCTTGGCAGTGCCAGAAGTGGTGATTAATGTAGTGAACTACGCCATAGTAGAACAAGCATCTTTGGCAAGTACAGAATATGACAAAAACGTGAACGAATTTGTAAAGGCTGGACTTACACCAATTCCTTCTGAAATAGTGAAACCGCCAAGAGTGGCAGAGTCGCCTGTGAGTTTTGAGTGCAAAGTGCAACAAGTGATACCAATGGGAACGGAAGGCGGAGCAGGTAACTTGATTTTGTGCGAAGTGCTACTCATGCACATTAACGAGGCTATTTTAGATGAAAAAGGGGCTATCAGTCCGTTTAAAATAGATTTGGTAGCCAGAATGGGCGGAGATTGGTATTGCAGAGCCAACGGAGAAGCCCTTTTTGAAATACCTAAACCCTTGACTACAAAGGGAATAGGCATAGACCAATTACCCACAGCCATTCGTCAAAGCAATGTTTTAACAGGAAATAATTTGGCTCGTCTGGCGAATATAGAAAAGCTACCTACCTTAGAAAGTTTGGCTGCGGTGGCTGCTCCCACTGTTAGTCCAGCCGACAAACACCTGAAAGCCAAAGAGTTATTGGACGCAGGGAAGTTATTGGAGGCTTGGAAGGTTTTGTTGCAAGACTAAAGTTTAGGTGCAATTATTAATTAGTAAATTTTTAATTAA
>CANGYA010000159.1 GCA_947457925.1 Cytophagales bacterium
ATGGCTAGCTGGGTTTTGCCTTCTGCTGATAATCTTAGTATCATATCATAACGGAAGGTGGTGGCGGCATCTCCTTTTAATCGCATAAGGTATCCAAAATTTCAAAGAACAAAGATATAACATTTTAAGGCACGACACTATAAAAGATGTCATCTTTAAACCATTTGTTTTATAACTTAGGCATTCAAATCTTGAATGTCTAACATACCAACAGCCTTACCGTTGCTAGTAACTAATAAGGTATCTACCTTTGTTTCTTTGAACAAAGCAGCAGCTTCGTTCAACAAAGCCGTAGCCTCGATGCTTACAGGTTTTTTGTAGGATAAAGAAGAAAGAGGTTGATTCAATGCTTCTTTCCCTTTGTCTTTCAAGACTCTGCGTAGGTCGCCATCTGTGAATACGCCCAAAATATTTTCGTTATCCACTACGGTTACACAACCAAAACCCGCCTCTGTCATTGTCAATAAAGCATCAGAAATGGTATGTTTCGCAGCTACGACTGGGTTTTTACCATTCAAAGCCTCGCCTACTTTTACGGTAGTCATACGAGTATGCTCAAAGAATTGGTCTGTACCTGCCGTTGTCAAAATATTTTCTGTTAATTGCTTAATCACTTTGTACGGTACGGTACAAGTATGTACGCCTATGTTGATAGCATTTCTAACGTGTTCGGGGTGGCGAACAGACGAGAACATGATTTTTGAATTGTAGCCATAATAGTTTACAGCATTTACACACTGTTCTACCAATGCCAACGCATCATGTCCTTGGTCTTGTAATCTGCCTACCAATGGGCAAACATACGTAGCACCCGCAGCCATAGCCATATACGCCTGTTGCAAAGTGTAAACCAAGTGAACATTGACCATGATACCGTCATTAGTCAATCTTTTACAGGCTTTTACACCTTCCAAAGACACAGGTATTTTGAAAACGGTCTTGCGAATATCTAAACCTAAAGCTATGAGGCGGTGTGCTTCTTTGCAAATTTCGTCAGCAGTTTTACCTAATGCCTCCACTTGCAATACAGGGACGATAGTTGCTAATTCTAAAATTAAAGAATCTACATCTGTTACGCCTTGACGGTGCATGAAGGTAGGTGTGGTAGTCAAACCAGCTAAAAAACCTAATTGGAAAGCCTCTTTAATCTCTTTTAAATCGGCTGAATCTAAGTATAATTCCATGAGAACTAATAATCTATTGAAAACTGGGTGCAATTTCGATAAATTCTTGGTTTTTGCTGCAAAACTCGCAGCTTTTTTTCATTGCAATTAATGATTATCAGCAAATAATGAGTTGCCTCAAAGTCTGCCTCGCTATTGACAAAAGTAGCAATAGCTATAAAACCTTTTCCATTTCCTTTGTTTTGCGTTTTGTATTTGCAAAATGTCGTTATATTTGCGATAAGATTAGAAAAATTTTTATGCTAAGAATAGGTTTAATAGGTTGTGGTGCTTGGGGCAAGTACATTTTGCGAGATTTGAAACAGTTGGGCTGTGAGGTCTGGGTAGTCGCAAGGTCTGAACGTAGCCAAAATCATGCACGCAGTTTTGGTGCAGATAAAATTGTAAGCCATGTGAATGATTTGGACGGCTTGGCTGCCTGTGTGATAGCTACACCCACAGAGTTTCGTTATGAATATTGTACGACCCTATTAAACAAATTCCCTACAATTCCTTTGTTTGTAGAAAAACCTCTTACCAATAATCTTGCCGAAGCACAAGCCTTGTTTGCCTTGCCTAATTCACAAAATATTTTTGTGATGGACAAATGGCGTTATCATGCTGGCGTATTGAAAATGGCAAGCATAGCCAAAGAAGGCGTGTTGGGCAAAATCATAGGTTTGCAACTAACCAGAGTACGTTGGGGAGTGATACATGAAGATGCGAATACTGCTTGGCATCTGTTGCCTCATGATATAGCTATTGCGTATGAAATTTTGGGTGTTTTTCCAACCCCTATTCATGCACAAAAAGACATTACCAAAGGGCAAATTAGAGGAATGAAAGCTAATTTGCAGGTAGAAAAAGATAATATTTGGGTGCATATTGAAGTATCTGATAGAAGCCCGATTCACAAAGTGGAAATTAAATTAATTGGAGAAAACGGCATAGCTATTTTAGGAGATTCTTATCAAAATGCTATCACCATTTACGATACTAACCAGACAGATAAAGAAGTAGGAAAAACTCAAAAAGAGATTGAATTTGTGGGTAATATGCCTTTGTATGACGAATTAGCAGCTTTTGTGGGTTATGTCAAAAAGGAATTGCCTCCTCCCAAAAGTAATATACAAGAAGCTATACAAAACGTGGCTATTATTGAACAACTTTTGAAAATGTAAATTTTTAATTAGATTTTATTAAGTTTTGTAGCATAGACTTTATTCTGTGCATGATTTGTTTCTAAAATTTAGCAACAAATTTCTACTAAAAAAACAAACACTCATTAAGCACAATTATTTTAGTTAATATTGTGTCCTAAAAATATTGAAAACCATGACAGTAGTACCAATAGAAGGTGTTATTCTAACCAAATTACAAACACACCAAGACCATAGAGGCAATTTTACAGAACTTTTTAGGGCTTACAACCTACCTAATGTAGAGTTTAAGCAATGGAATGCTGTAAATTCTCAGGCGAATGTGTTGCGAGGGGTGCATGTACACCTGAAACATTGGGACTATTTGACGGTTTTGAGAGGTAGAGTCTTGTTTGGTCTAAAAGACTTACGCAAAGGTTCTCCCACCGAAAATATAGGCTGTTTTGTAGAACTTGATGAAAGTAATTACCAAACCATTTTGATTCCTCCCGGAGTGGCACATGGTTTTTATTTTGTTGAACCGTCTTTGCACCTTTACGCTGTGAGTGAATATTGGGATACCGAAGATGAATTAGGCTTCCATTATGCAGACAAAGATGCAGCATTGTTGTTCCCTTGTGAGAACCCATTGTTATCACAAAGAGATATTCATTTACCAAGTTTCAAAAGTATTTTACCTCTGATGCCCGACTATCAGGCTTAGATAATCTACCAAAATCAATTTATATGACTACAAGCCCTTTGGTAACTATTTTTGTAGCTACTTTTAATAGAGCAGATTTATTAGCTATTACTTTACAAAGCATCTTATTACAAGACTTTCAAGACTATGAAGTATGGGTAATGGGCGATGGTTGCACAGACCATTCAGGAGAAGTTGTAGCAGCTATTGGAGATGCCCGTTTTCAGTGGTATAATTTACCAAAAAATCATAAATCTCCCTATATAGCTTATAACGAAGGTTTTAGGCGTGCAAAAGGTCAATACATAGCCTATTTAGAACATGATGACCTTTGGTTTCCTGATTATCTATCTACTATGTTAAAAACTATTAAAGAACAAAAGGTAGATGTGGTGAAGGCTATGTTAGTTTATTACAAAAACAACGGAGTAGTGCATTGTAAAGGTGAAATACTAGACCGTTACCTATGGTTTCCCGAACACCCTAGTATTACAATTCATTCCAGAAAAATCATAGATGATAATGTATTATGGGGCAACCCTTATGAAGTTGGACAAAGTGCGGATAGTTATTTTTTTCAACTCTTGTATGATAAGGGCTATACCCATTATTACTTGAAAGACTTTTTAGGTATCTTATTTTCTTCTTATACTTTTCAGATTTATCAGGCTAAACAGTTTATTCAAAAAGATTTTTTAGAAAAAATCAAGAATATAGAGGACTTGCAATCTTTAAAATATGCTATCTTATTAGATTGTGCAAACTCTATGAATACGGTATTGTATCAAAAGTTAGATGTAAAAATTATACCAACTATAAAATATACTATTTCTAAGTGTATCGACAGTTTATTTAGAAAATATAGCAAAATCAAACTCATTGACAATATGCGAGTGTGGCTCTACTTGCGTACTCGCAAAAAGGGTTATGTATCAAGAGGCATTCATTTTAATACGCCAGCTAAAAACAAATAGGTTTTCCGCATCAAAATTAACAAGTAATTTTTATGTAATAATTTCACTATTTTATGCAAAAAATAAAAACTATTAGCACACTGATGACACAGATTAGACGGATTTAAAACGAATTTTTTGATAATTTTTACTAAAAAAATATATAAAAAATAATTTTGCTATGTGTACTATGCTACTATGTGGTCAATAAAAATTTTGATGTGGAAAACCTAAAAAAACAAATAGTCATCTTTTGAAAGTTTGTAACTTTTAAAAGATGACTATGCTTAGACATTTAAGACTTACTGAACCTAATAAATATCTTTTGTTGGCAAATAACAAAGATTACTCGCCAAACTTTTTCGCAAAAGGTTGGTAGTTTTTTTCTTTCAATTTTGCGATAATGTCTTTGGTTTCGTCTTTGGTTTTGAAAGTACCTAGTAAAACCTTGTAAGATTTTTTACTGCCTTGTTCTATGGTTTGCACATAAACTTTGCCCACTTTTAAGGCTTCCAAATTTTTTATCTCTGTCAATGCCCTGTCCAACTCTGTAAACAAACCTGTCTGTATGCCAAAACCTGTTGGATTTTGCTTTGCTCCTGTACCATTGTAAAAACCAACTGCGTCAAATTTTGAGGTATTTTTACTTTCTTGCGTTGTTTTTTCGTGTTTTTCCACTACTTTTTCGGTGTTTTTAGCAGCAGCAGGGGCAGTTTTTGCAGGCTTATCGGCTTTTTTCTCCTCCTTTTTAGGAGTGTCTTTTTGAGCTACTATTTTTTCTTGTTCTTTACCTTTTTCCTGTTTTTCCTGATTTTTAGCTTTAACACTGGCTGTTTTGTCTTGTTTTTCAGTAGATTTAGCTACGGTTTTAGCAGACTTTTCGTCTGTTTTAGTTACTTTTTCAGGCGTAGCTTTTTCGTTTTTTGCTTTAGTAGGAGAGGGGGCAGTCGCCAAAATGCCACGCAAATTTTTGGTACGAGGTACACCCAATGCCACAATTTCTGAACGTACAAATAGCACCGCCAAATCTTTCTTGACCATGCCCAAAGAATCGGCAGCAGCCAATGTAACGTCCATGATTCTTTCTGTGCTGTTAGGTCTGTCATTGATTCGCAGCAAGACTTCTTTGTTTGTTTCCACATTCGTTACTTTTAGCAATGTGCCAAAAGGTAAATAACGGTGTGCAGCCTCCATGCCCGTCATGTCGTATTCTTCGCCACTTTCGGTTTTGCGTTTGCCTTCGTCTGATGGGTAGTACGAAATTGTACCTGTTTCTACATAGCCTACTTTGTAGGTGGTGCTGTTTTGGGCTTGTCCCAAAAAGGTAGCAAAACCACACACAGCGAATAAAATTAGTTTTTTCATGGTATCAACCTAAATTTTTGAGGAAAGATGACAATTTTGGCTTAAAAAGTCAAGTAAAGTAGGTAGAAACCTTATTTTTAGCAACTAATACCAATTATAGATTAGATACAGTCCAAAGATGTCATCTTTTTACGAGTGTAGCAACTTGCTGTTTTGCTGTTTTTACAAAAGATGACATCTTTACGCATTGAACTAAATACTACTTATAATTGGTGTAACATGGGTGCAATAGTATAAAAATGTACCGTACCTTGCTAAAAGGGTACAGTACACTATGCAACTCACGTTACTTAAATAAGCAAAGTAGCTACTTTTTTTATTGTTTCTGCGTCAATCTATTCAACAAAAAGATAGGCAACAAACTTGTGGCAATAATGCCCAAAGAAGCCACCGCAGCAGCAGGTAGTCTTTCGTCATCTGCCATAGAGAAAACCGCCGTTGCTAAGGTTTCAAAATTGAAGGGGCGTAAGATGAGGGTTAGTGGCAATTCTTTGAGTACATCTACCAAAACCATGAGCAAAGCAGCCAATAGACTTTTGCGAAGTAAAGGCAAATGTACGTACCACAAAGTTTGTAGTTTGGATTTGCCCAGCAGTTTGGAGGCATCGTCTATATTCGGGCTAATCGCCTGAAAACCAGCTTCTATCGGATTAGAAGCTACCGAAAAAAAACGGATTAGGTAGGCGTACATTAGCCCTATTTGTGTGCCACTGAGCCACAAAGCCAAACCTTTGGCAGCAATGACACTACTTAACCAACGGTCTATTTTTATCAATACCGCCATGCTGCCCAACGCAATAATAGCCCCGGGTATGGCGTAGCCCAAAGAAGCCACTTTGATACTGTTCATTATCAAAGGAGTTTTGGCGTTGCGTTGAATGAATTGTACCACAAGGGCAAGCAGCACCAAGACAAAAGCCGTAGCCAATGCCAAAGAAAAAGAATTGCGGATAAGTGTCAAGAAATCGGGTAGGTGGTCATCTCCAAACAGTTTACTTGCCCAATACACCAACTGCGAAAGAGGCAAGGCAAAACCTGCCGTAAAAGGTACTAAGCAAATTGCCACAGGCACATATTGGCGAAAACCTTGCAAGGTTTTGCGGGGCATAGGCTTGTTGGTTTGGTTGGTAACATAGCGTAGTTTTCGGCGTTGCCATTGTTCTATTCGTACCAAAATAAAGACTAATAATAACAAACACGCAGCCAACCGCACCGCAGCCGTTAGGCTACCCATGCCAAACCACGCCTTAAAAATACCTGCCGTAAAGGTCTGAATACCATAATATTTGAATGTACCATATTCATTGAGTCCTTCCATAAGTACCAATAATACCCCTGCAATCATGGCGGGACGAGCTAAGGGCAGTGTGATTCGGAAAAAAGTATAAAGAGAAGATTTGCCCAATAGTTGCGAAGCCTCTATAAAACTTCGGGTTTGTTGCTCAAAAGTGCTGCGTACTGTCAAATAAATGTAGGGATACAACACCGAGGACATGACCCACGCAGCTCCCCAGAAGGTCATAAAGTCTATTTGCAAAGGCACAAATTTTTGTACCCAACCATTCATAAAAAACCACTTGTAACAATACGCATTGATGTAGGCAGGAATGGCTAAAGGCAGCACTAAGGCAAAGGAAAAGAATTTTCGGAAGGGAAATTCATAATGAGCCACCACCCACGCAGCAGGCACACCCAAAGACAAAGTACAAAATGCCATAGCTACCAACATAGCCAATGTGCTAATACTATAATCCCACAATAAGTGCTTGGTGATGTGCTGCCAAGCATCATCGGCAGGGGTAAACAAGCCCGAAAGCAAGTAGAGAATAGGGAGGGCTATGACGAATGTAAGGGGAAGAATAGCCCACAGTAATTTATTTTGACGTAAGAAATATAACATAGAGAATAATATAACTAAAAAAGTCTGTGAAAATTGGCGTGTTTCGTGTCGTCTGTGTTCCTACAAGCAAAGTTTTGAGTAAGCTAAACTCACTGTTTAATAGCCCACAAGCCCAAAAACGTAAAACAACCATTGACCAATACCAATTCATTGCCTATCTGATAACCTCCTGTAAGTTGTGGAACAGCAAAACTTACTACCCAACTCAACAAGGGCGACAACAAACAAATAGGTAATACTAATCTGTCTTTGACTGGGTATTTTGTGAATAAACCAAAGGCGTACATACCCAACAAAGGACCATACGTATAGCTTGCCACTGTAAGCACTGCATCTATTACTGCCTTGCTATTCAACCAATTACAAATAAGAATGATAATCAACAATAAAACCGAAAAGCCTATATGTACCCATGTTTTAAGGCGTTGTTTTTCGGGTTCGGGGCGGCGTTTAAACTCCAAAAAGTCTATGCAAAACGAGGTAGTGAGAGATGCCAACGCCGAATCTGCACTTGCATAAGACGATGCCGTAATGCCTAACAAGAAAAATACGCCTGTGATACCGCCCAAATATTGTGTAGCTAACAAAGGGTACAGTTCATCAGATTTGGCGGGTAGTGGAATTTGTTTGGCTTGTGCGTACAAGTACAACAATGCTCCCAAAGTAAGAAACAACAAATTGACAATGACCAACACCACCGAAAACCAAAACATATTTTTTTGGGCTTCGCCAATGTTCCTACAAGTCAAGTTTTTTTGCATCAAATCTTGGTCTAAACCCGTCATGGTTATTGTGATAAACATACCTGCAAAAAAGTATTTGAGGAAATGATTTTTGGCTTTGTAGTTGTCCCAAAAGAAAATTTGAGAGTAAGAGCTTTGTTGCACATTTTCAACAAGTTGCATGAAATCCCAGCCCAATTCTTGCGTAATTAAAACGACACTAATGGCTACTGCTGAAATCAAAAAAACAGTTTGAAAAGTGTCTGTCCAAATAATAGTTTTGATGCCACCTTTAAACGTATAAACCCAAATAAGGGCAATGGTAATGAACACATTGACCACAAAAGGCACACCCAAAGGGGCATAAATAAGGGCTTGTAGCACTGTGGCGGTGAGGTATAGGCGAATGGCAGCCCCCAAAGTACGTGATAACAAGAAAAAACCTGCCCCCGTTTTGTATGACCAAAAACCAAATCTTTGTTCTAAATACGTATAAATAGACACCAAATTGAGCCGATAATATAAGGGCATAAGTACCGTAGCCACAACCATATAACCCGCCAAATACCCCAATACGATTTGGAAATAGGCAAATTGGCTGCTGCCCACCGCCCCCGGAACAGAGATAAAAGTTACTCCCGAAATAGATGCTCCAATCATACCAAAAGCCACTAAATACCATGGGGCTTGTTTGTTGGCAGTGAAAAAGTCGTTGGTGTCTGCATTGCGAGAGGTCATGTAAGCAATGGCTATCAAGGCTGCAAAATAGACACTAACGATACCGATAGAAAATAATGGCGACATATTGCTGTGTGAAAGGCTAAAAATGTAAAAGTAAAGCCAACGCCTACAAAAAGTAGGCAGTAGGAAAGCCAAAAATACATGAAATTCATTTTGTAATTGAAAAAAATCACTACATTGCAGTATAAATTTTGTAGTTATTTTGTAAATATTTTGCTATGTTGTTAGACTTTACAAGACTTTCACAATCGTAAAAGTAGCTTACAATTTTACAAACTCCTCCAAAACACTCAACTACCTTACTTAGTTATCAAGTATCTATTCGCAAACTACAACTATGTCTTTTTCAACCACAAAAATTGAAGAAATAGCCCCTTACTTAACAGAATATTGCGAGGCAGCAGGCAAAATTTTGCGTAAAACAGGGCTTACGAATAACAACGTACAAATGGCTGTTTGTTTAGACTTTTCACACTCTATGCAAAATCTGTATAAAGAAGGAAAAGTAAAACGGCTTTTAGATAAAATTCTGACATTGAACTGTTTATATAGTCAAAACGAAGGGCTTGAAGTCTTTTTGTGTGGCAATAACGCCTATCATGCGGGCAGTATGACACTCAAAAATGCAGATACTTTTGTAGGTACTGTTACCGAAAAATACAAGTTAGAAACCGACACCAACTACGCCACCGCCATTCAGCACATTCGCCAATACTATTTCCCCGAAAGAAACGGCGATTATATTTACGAAGCTACCCACACCAAAAAACCCATTTGGATATTGTTTATCACAGACAGCGACACTTTGGACAAAGAAATTACAGAAAAACAACTCATCGCTGCCTCTTACGAGCCTATTTTTTGGCAGTTTATTGCCATTGGGCATTCCAATAAAGAAATGGTGTATAAAAAAGGTGTTTTGGGTTGGTTGTTAAGAGAAATTACAGGTAATTTTCATTTCTTAGAACACTTGGACACGATGGAAGGGCGGTATGTGGACAACGCCAACTATTTCAGTATTGCAGAACCAGACGATATTCACGAGTCGCACTTTTATAACCTCCTAATGACTGAATATCCCTTGTGGATAGAACGAATTAGAGAAAAAAATATGTTGGGCTAAAATACTTTTTGTATATTCGCAATCATTTACTTTATTGTTATGCTTGAAACCTTCTATACTTTGTTTGGGGCATTTGACCAACACGATACGTATTTAGCCAACCAAGACAATTTTCTGAATACTGTATTTCCTTTTTTGGCTTTTTCTGCTGTTGGTTTAGCTCTACTTTTTGCATTTATCTATTATATTTTATTCAATAGATTCTCTTCTTCCTTTAATAGTATTGGTAGTTGGCTATTGTTTTTGAGTATCAATCTGTTCATTGTGGCTGGTATTACCCTCTACGAAAGTGTGTCTAACACACAAGCCGAAGGTGCAGATGCCTTTGTCATTATTTTAGCCGTAACGAATGCTGTTTATGCGACTGTATTTTTCTTTGCATTTTCTTTGTTGCTAAAATATGGTAGCAAATATGCCAAAGGAACACCTTTTTAGTATTTTTTTGTAGCAAAAATATTACTTTTCCATAGTGTAGGGGCGTAGATGCCTTTGTGCTATGGAAAAATTGCTTTAGTTAATGTTAGTCATCTAATATAAAATGTACCGTACCCTTTAGGGTGCAAGGTCAAGAACCGACCTTGCACCCTAAAGGGTACGGTACTATAAATGTGTAAAATCTAATTTTTTTGTAGTTAAACTTACTGGTATCTAAAACATACCTTCAAGCAAAAACTCCTTTAAATACACACTTTCCGCCTCACCCCAACAAATCAAGGCTGGATTTAAATGTTTGGTATAAAAATTTGTTGCATACAAAGTATTTAGCAATTCCTCAACACTAATTTTCTGAAAATCTATACTGATTGCACAGTCATAAGGCAAACAAAACTCTTCCCAAACCTTATTGGTAGGTATAAGCATAGGAATTTGATAATAAATGTATTCATAAAACTTAGTGGGTATGCGGTTTTGTGTGCTAATGTTGGCTTGGTAAGGCAGCACCGCAAAGTCCGCCTCTTGTATAGCTGCAATAATGTCGGCGTGTGCTACAGGTTGCTCTGTACTTATCAAATCTTTGATAAAAGAAACGTCTTTAATGGCTTTTTGAATAGTTTGGTAGTAGCTGTTATCTGTGCAATAGCCAATAATGGTGAAAGTAATATTTTTTTTAATACTATTTACTTTTTTCAATAACTCAATGGCTGACAATAAACCATACGCCTTAGAGATTGTGCCTGTGTAGATAAAATTTGACCTCACCCCCTTATCCCCCTCTCCATTTGGAGAGGCAGCTGAGCTGGAAGGGTTGGGGGTGAGGTTTTCTATTTGGTACTTATTTTCTACTAAAAGATATTTTTTTGATTTAAAACCTTTATTATCAATAACTTGTTGGGGCAATAAATAGGCTAATTCTGCTAAAAAACATTTTTCGGCTATTAAAAACTGGTCTATCCAACGGCAACAAAAAGCCTCGATGTATTTGACAGCCCACGCCAATAATTTTCGGTAATACACCGAATACGTAGCCTGAAAAGCAATGTTTTGGTAATAATTTTCCATGATGTCATAGACTAATTTTAATTTATTTTTAGTAAAAAATTTGTAAAGTACAATAATAGGTAATAGTTCTATGGTATTTACAATAATTATTTGAGGTTGAATTTTTTGTAAATAACTCCAAAAAACGAATTGATAGAATAGCCGTTGGTAGCTTGTGCGGTGAAACGTGGCAACGGGGTATAACTGAATATTTTGAGGGATATTTTCTGGCAATTTGGCGGGGGCATTGCCAATTATATGTAGTTGGTGCGTAGGCTTTTGGGCAAGAGCCAAGCCTATTTTTTGGTACAGACGCACATCTGTAACAGGTTTGAGAACAGAGCCTAAAACAATCGTTAAGGTTGGCGGTAAAGACATGGCACAAAGTACAAATTTTATTAGAGTTTATGAATAATTCATTTTTAGCCTTCTCTGTGGGTAGGGACGATTGGTGCTAATTTTTGCCCTACCCCCAACCCCTCCCCACAGGGAGGGGGGCTTGATAATCAAGGACTTGTAAACTCTCCTCCTTGTGGGGAGGGGTGGGGCTTTTTTCACAGCACCAATCGACTCTGCCCTGTGGGGAGGGGTGGGGCTAAGCAAAAAGTTATTCATAAACTTTTTTAACACTTGATTAACAAAAAAACAAGACATGATAACATACTTCTTAACCCTTTTTGTGTATATTTAACACAA
>CANGYA010000160.1 GCA_947457925.1 Cytophagales bacterium
AGGGCTTCTTGAACTCTTCCTATAACGTATTTTTAATTACCTGATAATCAAATAGTTTTAAAACACGTTATTCGTACTTTTTTAGTTGTTGCTATTGTGGCTACGCATAACAATTCACGGCACGACCCTAAAAGACCTTATAGGTTGAGAGTATTTTAATCTAAATATTTATCAATCAATTAGATACCAAATGCTTTTTTCACTTGGTCAACGTAATCTAATTTTTCCCAAGTGAAAAATTCTACTTGACGTTTCTCACGAGTACGCACTTCTTGTTTCGCACCGTTTTCGTCTTTTATTTTTACGTAGAACACTTCAATTTCTTGAGTATAAGCCTCACGACCTACGTGACCGTAAGCTGCTGTAGGGAAGTAGATTGGGTTTTTCAACTTCAATCTTTCAATCAACGCCTTAGGACGCATATCGAAAATATCACCTACTTTGTTAGCTATTTCGCCATCAGATAATTTCACTTTGGCAGTACCGTAAGTGTTGATAGTAATAGAAACAGGTTTTGCTACACCGATAGCATAAGCTACTTGTACCAAAATCTCGTCTGCTACGCCTGCTGCCACTAAGTTCTTCGCAATATGACGAGCTGCATACGCTGCACTTCTATCTACTTTCGAAGGGTCTTTGCCAGAGAAAGCACCGCCACCATGCGCACCTTTGCCACCGTAAGTATCTACGATAATTTTACGACCTGTCAAACCAGAATCACCATGAGGACCTCCGATAACGAATTTGCCTGTAGGGTTGATATGGTAAATAGTATTTGCGTCTAATAATTCGGCTGGGATAACTCTTGGCACTAAGATAGTTTTTACATCATGTTGAATTTTCGCCAACATTTTTTCTTCTACATCAAAATCATCATGTTGAGTAGAAACTACAATCGTGTGTACTCTTTTTGGTTTATTGTCATCACCATACTCAATCGTTACTTGAGCCTTGCTGTCTGGGCGAAGGTAAGGCATCAAATGATTTTCTTCTTTGCGAATACGTGCTAACTCTTTCATCAAACGGTGAGAGAAAGCCAACGCCATAGGCATATATTCAGGTGTTTCTTTGCTCGCATAACCAAACATCATACCTTGGTCGCCTGCACCTTGTTCTTTGTTATCACCTTCATCTACCCCTCTTGCAATATCAGGAGACTGGCTGTGCAAAGCTACCATTACACCGCAAGATTCTGCTTCAAACTTGTAATCTGCGTTATTGTAACCAATTTTCTTGATAGTTTCACGTACAATATCAGGAATTTCTACATACGCATTCGTAGTAATTTCGCCTGCCAATACTGCCAAACCTGTAGTTACCATTGTTTCGCAAGCTACTCTTGAGTTAGGGTCTTGCGACAACATAGCGTCAAGAATAGAGTCAGAGATTTGGTCTGCAATTTTGTCTGGGTGTCCTTCAGATACCGATTCTGATGTGAATAAATAAGCCATTGTTTATAAAATGGGTTTTGTAAATAAGCTAAAACAAAGAAAATAGGGATTGAACCGCAGCCCTATTTATCAACACACACAAATAAAATTTAGCGTAATTTTGCGGTGCTTTTTCGGTTTGCAAGTTAAATATTTTGACTCAAAATAAAGCCAAACTACTTATTTTTTGTTGGTGTATAGTGTTCTTTTAAATAAAAAGGCTCAAAATAGGCTAAACTGACCTCTTTGGGGGCTTGTATTGCTAACTGCCCTATGGCGTAGGCTTGTGGATAAATGCCCTCTAAAAATACAAATCTACTATCTGTCAATACTTTTTGGCACTTGGCAGCCCCATTACCAAAGAAAATGATTTTTTGATGTGGAAATTTATCTTTAAATGAATTCTCGTCAATGACCAATGCCTCAGTAGCTTGTAGTACCTCTCCTTCTGTGTTGTAAAGTGCCGTATAAACTTCCATGCGGCGGGCATCTATCATAGGGCATAAAATCACGTCTTTTTCATACAAATAAGGCAAGACTTGTAGTGCCATAGCTTGCAACGTAGGCACTGCCAACAGTGGAATATTGAGTGCAAAACAAAGCCCTTTGGCAGTAGCCGTACCAATTCGCAAGCCCGTATAAGACCCCGGTCCTTCGGAAATGGCAACAGCACTCAAATCTTCTTTGGCGGTTTGGGTTTGGAACAAAACATGGTCTATCAAACTCGTAAGCATACTCGAATGCGACTGTTCTACCAACAAAGTCTGTTGGGCTAACAGTTGTTTATCTCTAAACAATGCCACAGAGCCTGCGGTAGTGGCGGTTTCTATGCTTAATATAAAAGACATTGGCTACAGAATTACGACTAATCAAATTAGAAAATACGAAATTGAGATAATTTTTTGACTATTCAATAGAGTTTATGAATAACTCCATAAAACCCTCTCCAAATGGAGAGGGTAGGGTGAGGTCATAAGAAAAAATTATTCATAAACTCTAATTATTTCCCTGCAAACTGCTTTTCAAATTCCTCAAATTGGCTGTCTAAGAGTTGTAAAAGTTGTTGTTTTTTTTCGTTTTCCTCTATGAAACTGAACAGAATACTGTTGTAAATATACTGTTTCATGTCTTTGTACGTAACTTTTGGGTATCTTTTGGCTAACAAAATAAATTGTTCCGTCAAATTAGTACGTAGTACACCCGCATCGTCTGTGCATATCACAATCGGTACACCTCTTTCTCGATACAAGGCTAAAGGGTGTTTGTCATTTTTGAGTTGTAGTACAAATTCATTGCTACTTAGATTGATTTCTACTGCAATTTTTTCTTTTTTCATTTTGTCTAACAAGGCATAAGAGTTTTTTTCATGGGCAATATCCGCCCCATGTCCAATCCGCACTGCTCCTGCCGTATTCACCGCCTCGTTGATATGCCAAGTAAGGTCTTCAGGTTTTACCATACCCAACGCCAATTCGCCTGCGTGCAAAGACGTTTTGACTTTGGGAAATTTTTGTTTACAATAATTGAACAACAACATATGTAGTTCATAATCTTGCATAGCCAATTCATTGTCTTCTGGGGCTACAAAATTTACACCTACTATCAAGGGACTTGCCTCTGCCGACCACATTGACGTAACTATTTGACCAAAAACATCAACAGGTTCTATGATACGAACAGCGTAGTTTTGGTAACGCATCATAAATTTATCGTCATCTATCTGGGCTTCTTGGTGTAATTTTTCTACTTGTTTAGAATGTTGTTCTGCACAAGTTTTAATGCCACGTCTTAAAAAATTTTGGTACAAAGTATCTAACAAACGGCTCATTACCAACTTATTATTTTTATTCAGACGCAGAGAGTCATTATAGCTTTTGAGGTCTGCCGTAAAAGGTGGGCAAGGAATATAAGTAAAAGCCGTTTCTATGTAACTCACGTTTTCAGTCTTGGCTCTGTGTTTCAACTCTTGTAAACGGCTTTTATACGTTTCCCAATTACTTTCATTGAACAACACATTGGCAATGCGGAAATAGCTAAAAGCTGTAAAAAAATGTTTGTCTTGGGGCAAATCACTGTCGGCAGGGTGGTAATCTTTTACCGACCATTTTTCCAACATTTTTTGTTTATAAAGCCCTAAACTACCGTCTTTTCTTAGTGCCGAAAACTGCACCCATGTCTTGTCATTCATGGGGTTTTCTGTATGTACGTCCATCGTATTGGTATTCAACCAAAAATCTCTTTCAATGACGTACTCTATATACGTTTCTGTATAAACAGAACCACTGTAATGGTGGTGTAAGTCGCCACCTTTGGGCATTTGTTGGCAGAAAGCCGTTAAAAGGGCTTCCTCTTGGCGAATACTGTTAAAATAATTTTCAGCAGCTTGCGTATATTTTTTTTGAGCCAACACAGTCGTAAAAGTTGGCAATAAACAGACGAGTAGTAACAAAAAAGTTCGCATAAATGATAAAACAGAAATTGGCTCACAAATCTGTAAAGTTTTGGGACTAAACAAGTATTTTTTATGCTTTTTCTCTAAAAATTAGATGGAAATAAATGAAACAACTCCTACATAAACAATATTTTGTATTTGTGTAAACCTACAAAGACATGATAGTTTTATAGTAATCACACCTATAAACAAAAATAGTTTAAATCAAATTCCTCGCCTTTAACTCCAAATACTTATTAATGGTGTTTACCGTTAAATTTTCTGGGGCAGTCAAAATGGCATGAATACCGTATTTGGCTAACTCCCTCACAACCAATTTCTTTTCGTAGGCAAATTTTTGGGCAATAGTTTTGGTATAAACCTCTTCGTTATCAGTAGGACGGCTGTCTAATAAAGTTTTGAGTTCTGTATTTTCAAAGAAAATTACGACCAACAAATGCTGTTTAGCAATGCCTTTGAAATAAGAAATTTGTCTTTCTAAAGAAGCCAAGCCCTCAAAATTTGTATAAAGCAAAACCAAACTCCGTTGTTTTAGTTGTGTTCGCAAGGTCATAAACAAAGCCTCATAGTCTGATTCTTGGTAGGCTGTTTTTTGATTATACAAATTCTCCAAGACCTTTGTCATTTGCCCTTGTTTATTATCCGCAGCCAACAAGGTGCTAATCTTGGTGTTAAATGTAATGATGCCCGCCTTATCAGATTTTTGTATGGCAATATTAGAAATGACCAAACTCGCATTAATGGCATAATCCAATAAAGTCATGCCTTTAAACGGCATTTTCATTACCCTGCCTTTGTCTATCACACTGTAAACGTGCTGTGCTTTTTCGTCTGTATATTGGTTAGTCATCAAATTGTTCTTGCGTGCCGTAGCTTTCCAGTTAATAGTCCGCAGGTCATCTCCTTGCACATATTCTTTGATTTGTTCAAACTCTTGTTGCAAACCTATTTTGCGTATCTTCTTGATACCCAACTCCGTAAGGCGGTTAGAAATGGCATACAATTCGTATTTTCGCAACTGCAAATAAGACGGATAGACTTTTACTATTTTACTTTTATCCGCCTCATATCTTCGTACAAACAGCCCCAAAACCGTATTGACATAAACATTGATACTGCCAAATTCGTACTCACCACGCCGTACAGGACGCAAGAAATACTGCAAAGTTTTTTCTTGCCCTGCGGGGAGATGTTCTTTGAATAAAAAGTTTCTTAATTGGAATTGGTGAGGAATTTCGTCTATGACTGACACATCTATCGAAAAATTATAGTCGTTTTTGAGCCGAATTAAAATTTCATTGTCATCACCATTCGAGAGTTTTTCGGCACAAATACGTTGGGCAGTAACCGCAGACTGTTTATACAACAACAACAAATCTAACAACAGCAACAACAGCAAAGCCATGACCAACATTTGCCCCAAACCAACCAAAAGGGGAAACGAAAAGCCCAAAATAAAGACAACAATGATGCCTACTAAAACGGCAAAAAAACGAGGGCTGATATAAAGACTACGAAAAAACTTCATGGGCTATTATTCAAAATATACGTCTTACGAATTACATCAATTTTTGTGAAACTTACTGCAAAAACGCCGTATTTATTGTAATTTTGTGTGCTTTTAATCCTAATTCCTATTTTCATGTTACACCTAAAACTTCCCACAGACCCTCGCTGGGTGAATGTAGCCGAAAAAAGTATCGACGAAATCCTCACAGACCATGCCTATTGTGAACAAAAAGCTGCGTCTTCTTGCATTTCGTTGATTGTAGAAAACCCCGACAAAGAAAAATTAGTAGAGGTGCTTACGCCTGTAGTGGCAGAAGAATGGAGTCATTTTGAAAGGGTATTGGAAGAAATGAAAAAAAGAGGCTATAAATTAGGCAAGCAACGCACAGACGAGTACGTAGTGGCTTTGCAGAAACATATCAAAAAAGGTGGCTCTTATGAAGACAGGTTTTTAGATAAATTATTGATTTGTGCCTTGATAGAAGCAAGAAGTTGCGAAAGATTTAAACTTTTGTGGCAGAACATCAAAGACCAAGAACTTAGCAAGTTTTATTATGAACTCATGGTGTCTGAGGCTGGGCATTACGTCAATTTCATAGATTTAGCCAAAACATATTTTACAGAAGAAAAAGTAAACAGCCGTTGGCAGGAGTTTTTAGACATAGAGGCAGACATCATCAACAGTTTGGAATGGCGGAGTGATAGAATGCACTAAGGAAATTTTTGGTCAAAAAATTTGTTTTTCGAGCAGAAAAGTCGACCTTTGTAGCCCTCAATCGGAGTGTGGCGCAGCTTGGTAGCGTGCTTGTATGGGGTGCAAGAGGTCGCAGGTTCAAATCCTGTCACTCCGACAATGTAAAGCCTTGTAAATCAATGATTTGCAAGGCTTTTTTCGTGGTAATATTTTTTCATAGGCAGTAAATAGGCAGTAACTCAATATGACTAAGAAAAATACAAAAACTAATAAGCAATTATATACTTCTGAGAGAGTTGAAAGTACAGACAAATACACTCTTGCACGACTGAATAAAGGTGATAATATTTGGTATATTATTTTCTATGCGTGGTCTGAACTCAAAAAGCAAAAGGTTAGGAAAAGGATATACCTTAGCGAAGGCACTTCGAAACAAAAGGCAGCGGCAGCCGAAAAACTTATTGAAGAAATTGATAAACTACTTCTAAACGGCTATGAGTTTAATGATAAGAAGGAACTTTATTTGCCCAAAAAACAAGAGGACACTAAACCAAATCCTACTACGACAAAGGCGAATGAACTCTATAATATTGATGCCAACAAAATAAAGTTTTTAGAGGCTATTCATAAGGCTATGGCTTTGAAAAAGAACGAAGTAGAGGAAACTACCTATAAAAATTATGTTACCCTACATGGTAAATTGTTGCAATGGGCTAACGATAATGGGGTACATACAGCTTTACTAAAAGATATTAACGAACAACATATCTTTCATTTTTTAGACACACAATTAGCCAATAATATTGCCAATAAGACTTACAACAACATACTTACAGACTTATCGGCTTTGTTCAATGTTTTTTGTAAAAGAAAGATTATAGCTATCAACCCTTGCTTGAATGTCAGCAAATTGTTAGCAGAAACGGGAAAACATTTGGCATATACTAATGAGCAAATAGAGTTAATCAAAAACTATTTGATTGATAATAAAGAATTTCAGTTGCTTAACTATGTTCAGTTTATTTACTATTCCCTTGCTCGCCCAAAAGAAGTACGTTTATTGAAAATAGGAGACATAGACTTGAAAGATAGAAAAATAAAAATAGCTTCTGGCAATGCAAAAAATAAAAAAGGTCAATTTGTAAGAATACCTGATGGGCTTTATGATGTTATCTCGGCTATGGAGTTAGAAAAATATCCTATGAATTATTACGTTTTTTCGGCAAAGGGAAATCCAGCATTAGAGGCAGTAGGACGTAATTACTTTTACAAGAAACATAGAAAAATGTTAGATAAATTGGCTTTTACTGATGGTCATACCTTATATGGTTATAAGCACACCGCAGTAACTAATTTGTACTATGCAAATGTAGAGATGCGATATATTACGGAACAATGTAGGCATAGTTCGGAATACCAAACACGTATTTACCTACGTGCTTTGGGGCTTTTTAGAAATGAGGATATAGAGAAAAAGTACCCGAAGTTTTAAGATAAAAAAAACGCCTAATCAGAGGCGTTTTTTTTGTTGAACTAAGGTAATTCCGTAGCTACCCATGCGGTATAAGCTGCCATAATTTCGTTGTACTCATTTACTGTAGTTTCATTCGCCTCGCTAATGGTGAATGCCTTATCTGCTGCATCTTTCAATGTAGCTTTGCCTGTGTCCTTGAATGTTTCGCCAAAGGCTATTGACGAGCCCACCTGAAATTTTCTTTTGCTGCCTAATGGTGTTTCAATTGCTGCCATAATTGTTTGATAGATTAATTGTGAATATCACTTACTCTTTCACCTTTGTACTTCCAGTTCCCTGCTGTTTTATGCAATACTATACGCCTTTTTTTTGTTTGTTGCACATAGCCCATTTGCCCAGCCAACAAGTGTAGAAAATTAGCTGTATTTTTCTTTGAGATGTATTTTGCAAGGCATATAGTTAATACAGCCACATACATTACTATAAACCAAAAGTATTTTCTCATAGTTTTTGTCCGTTTACTTGTGATAAGTTGCCTGATGGATTAACATCAAGTTTTTCTATTTCATGGTCTATCCAACCCAAATAAATATTTCTATCCCAACCATTCGCAGTTTTTACGGCATTGAAGATAGGGTTCAATGTCCAATCACGAATAGTTGGTACAGTTACATTTACATATTGATTGTGCGAATTGCGAATGCCTGAACCTGAATTACCTGACATACCGCCTTGCAATACTACGCCTGCCAATTCAGGAGCAATACCAATAGCTGAACAAATAGCTATTTCGGCTTGCTCAAAAATGGTTGTAAAAGCATCATCATAGAGATTAGTTTCTATCGTGTTAATTTTGATGCCTTCTTGATGCCGTCCTGTGCCGTCAGTCGTGAAAGTCGAAATAAAAGTTTTGCCCGCATTTTGAGGATTGGAAAGCCAGTTATGAATTTCCAATTTTAGATTTTCAAAGTCCTCTTCTCCTTCTGGCGTATTTGGGAAATAATCTTCAGGCACCTCGATATGATACCTTAACAAGTACCCATTAGACAAACCAGCGATATGAAAGTCGAAAGTTTTATTGAGCAACTCTATGGCTTTTTCTGCCCCACAGTAAAATGGTGTAGTGTACCTATACTGTCCGGGCTTGTAGGCATTTAGTTGCTTGATAGAATTTACAAAAGGATTTGATAAACTAAAATTTGGTAGCTTGTTTGAATAATCTACCCAACCACTCGCCCAATCTCCTAATATATGGTCAATAGGTTGGTAGTCAAAAGCTCCTATACGGTGTGTAGTGGTGTCATGGTGTTTAACCAAAGCTATTTTATTGCCTGACTTAGAAGGTATAAATTCACAAACAGCTTTACCCAAATAGCCCCAGTCTGTTAAAATTTTCATAGCAAACATTTGCCAATCATTAGCTAAAAGCCAGTCTATTTGCTCAGGAGCTTGATTAGGGTCTATATATTCATAGTTTATCGTACCGCCTTGATAAACTTTTTTGTACAAAATATAGTCTTTGCCTGTTGCAAATTCTACCATTTTATTAAGTAGGGGAGCTACCAAAGGGTTTCTTTCTAACAACCTCATCCAATCTCTCGGAAATTTATTATCTAAGCCCCAACGTTGGTAAATAGGGTTTGTACCTTTGTTCAAAGGTGTGTCAAATCCTTCAGCAGTATCTCTACGCCAATTCCCTTGCCTATAGTTATTTGATGTACTGGCTTTTCGTGTCAAAACAACTTCACCGCCTTCGTGCAAGTAAGTAGCCTCACCCTTAGTGCCAAAACCAACAAATTCAAAACTGTTTTTATTTTCTTTCTCCTCCATCACGTCCCCTCGCCATGTATCACAAGCATACCGTTATAAATAATGATACAATCAATGTTTACAGTTGCATTTTGGTTTTTTTCTAAATCAAATATACGGATTAATCTTTTTTCTATGGCATTATAGGCTTTTTTTAATTTACCATTACCATTTTTTTCAGCAATTTCTTTAAAATCTGTTGTGTGCGAATAGGGGTTCACCCTTGAACACAATTTTTTTTCACAGATTTTTCCTATTTCTTTTTCGTCCACTTTGGTAAACAAAAGAGAGAATTTTTTTATTTCTCCGTTTACGTAATAAGTTTCTATTTCACTTATTACGGCTTTTATAGGTATTTTTTTCATGTTTTAAATTGTATTTTTTTGATAACCAATATCTTAAACACTCAAAAAGCTATTTTTTTTGTCAAATATCAGATTTTCGCACCGCAAGGCGATTCTATGTGAAAAAAGCCAAAAAAAAATTTTGAGGGAAATATGAAAATAGTGCAATTAAAGAACACTTGCACTTCTTCTTCGTTTAGTTGCTGCAACTTCGCCTTGAAAAAGCCTATAAACTACATAATCAAACGCATCTGTCAAGTGCGTTGATTGTTCAGGCGGTGTGTAACCATCTGTCTCCGTTGCTTTGTCTTTGTCGTAATCTTGCTTCATTGGTGTTTTAGCCAAACACATAGGCAGGTAAGTACAGCCGAATTTGTTAATTCTTATGCGTGTATCTTGGTCATTGTAGGCTATGCCTCGCAATGCTTTGTTTATGACATCATGCCTTTCTATGTGCTTTGGGTTGGTATTCAACCTTTGGCGGTGGCAAGTCCAACCATGTTGCTGCATACGGTCTATTATCTTGTCATAAAAGGTTAAGACATCTGCACTTATGTAGGCAAAAGAGTTTCGATTACCTTGTGCATCTCCAAAGATGTCTACTTCTTTGTGGGGGTGATTCACAAACTCCCTACAAAACATATCTACTAAGTTATCTATTAACTTAGTTCCTTTTACAAACAACTCCCGGTGTAAATACACCGTATTACCTAACTTTTGCCCCACAAGGCAGCACGTGAAATGACCGTTGAAGTCAAAGCTAATAAATAGCTTTTCTTTGGGGTCTATAGTATGGTAATTGATGTCGACGTAGCAATGCTTTTTCTCATCGAATTCATCATAGTAACAATCCGCAATACGCCCTACTTCCTCGCACATTATCTCAACTTTATATGCTAATGGGGACATCTCACGCCTCCATCTGTTAAGCACATCTAAGCCAATAACCTTTTGGTTATCCCAACTTGTACCCTTGATAAAAAATATGTCATTAGGGTACTCAAGCATTAACTTTTCATAATTCAATATCCACTGCCCTGATGTTAGCCAGGGCATTGACGTATAAAAGCAAATTTGTTGGTGCAAAGGGTTGTTTTTGTATTTATAGGTATTGCCCCTAATTGTAGGAAATATTACTTGGTCAAATATTTCCTTGTCTAACAATGCAGCCTCGTCAATGTCTGCTCCGTCTAAGTTGATACCACGTATCAAATCGGCACTGTGCCAGCTAAAGAGCTGTACGGTGTACCCATTGAAAAAAGTAATGATATTGCTGTAATCTTCTGGCTGTTGATAGGGAGCTTTGAACCATTTAGGCGGTTTACGAAACTTGACATAATGCCCTGTTTGTTTACCTTCTATATGTTCAATCAAACCTGTACTCCGCACTCCAGCCAAAAAAGAGGGTACAACCCTATTTTTTAGATGCTCGTAAGTGGGACCAAAAAGCCCAAACTTTGCCCTGTTTAAAGGCTCGTACAATTTTACTGCCCCTTGCACCCGTACACCTGTTTGCTGCCCACAAGTGTTTGACTTACCAAATCCCCTGCCACCTACAAGGGTTTTTGTTTTTTGGGGCTGTCGTAAAAAGTAAAGCTGTTTCGCATTACTGTAGCTGTGTATCGTCTTCCTCTGCATCTATCTCCTCAAAATCAACCCCACTTTGCAAATTCTTAACTGCCTTTTCACTATCGCCCAATACTAATTTATTGGCGAATACTCTTACTTCCATAGCCTCAGCTTCATATAAGCCTTTCAGCTTTGAGGCTTCTGTACTGTACCTAAAATGTCCGTCATAATCCCCCTGTTGTTTTAACTTCAACGCTATTTCCTCGAATTCGAGGGATTTAAAAATTCGTTCTGCTTGCTTATTGATGTTGAAAGTATTACCAAAATGGTTAATACATTCACTTGTTAGCTTGTTGATGTGTGATTCAGATAAATCGGCAAACAAGCCTGATTTATGTTCCTTCAAAGTTTTCATGTATAATCTACCTGAAAAACCTGATGTACGCAGCCCTATAATTAGGGTGTATCTATCAAACTTTTGTTGTTGTGTAACCGTAAGGGCTTCATCATTTGCCATTTTAGCAAATATTTTATCTAAGCCGTCTTTATTACGAGTCGTAACATTTACTTTTTGTAATTCAGTTTTTTTCTTTGCCATCCCCTCCGTATCTTTGCCCAAATCACTGACATTAGTGGTTTATTATTTGATTAT
>CANGYA010000161.1 GCA_947457925.1 Cytophagales bacterium
AAAAATGTATGATTTGTAATTCATTGATAATGAGTTATTTAAAGGAACACAGATGACACGAATAACACAGATATTCACTGTTTTTGTTTTAGGCTTGAATATTCGTCCAAACTTCGTATTTCTTTTTTCGTAAAGCATTGATAATTAAGTATTTAATTATCATGCATTTTTACCACAACCAAACATTAAAAGAAAAAACCACGATTGGTTTCAAGAAAATACTTTTTAGTTGAATAAAATTAACTTACGTATTGAGTGATTTTAAACCACCCAATACGTAAGTTGAAAAACTACTTACACCCCCACCAACTCCTTTTCCTGTGCTTGCGGTTTCTTTCTCCAGCCCCCCACTTTTTCTGCCACCCAGTCCACTACGCTATACGTCAGTGGCACAAGGATTAGCGTAAGGAACATAGACGAACTCAAACCACCAATAAGCACCCACGCCAAGCCGTTTTTCCACTCTGCCCCAGCCCCAGTCGCCATTGCAATCGGCAACATACCTATCACCATAGCTACGGTAGTCATCAAAATAGGTCGCATACGTTCTTTTACAGACTGCACTAAGGCATCGGCAGTTTTCATGCCTTCGGCTTTGGCTTGGTTCGTAAAATCTACCAACAAAATGGCGTTTTTAGCCACCAAACCCAACAGCATAATCATACCCAACATCGTGAAAATGCCCATGTTGTTCATTGTGAGGTTGAGGGCAAGCAAAGCACCTGTAAGGGCAACAGGAATAGAAAACAAAACCACAAAAGGGTACACAAAATTGTCATACAGTGCCACCATCAACAAATAAATGCAGACAATAGAGATAAGCAAAGCAGCCCCCAAAGCCCCGAAACTTTCGTTTTGGTTCTTTATATCTCCGCCCCATTCCATAGAAATATCTGCGGGCAAGGGGTTTTTGTCCAAAACTTCCTGAATTTTCACCGCAATATTGCCTGTACCCGTCCCCAACACAAAAGAACTAATACTTACAGAGCTACGTCTGTTTTTCCGTTCCAACACACTTGCCCCTGTACTTTGTGTAACCGTAGCAAACTGTTTTAATTGTACTTGTTCGCCACTTTGGTTCGTAAAAGTTAGATTTTTCACATCTTCGGGGTTTTGTCTGTCAAAGGCATCAAGCATCACACGAATATCGTACTCTGTTCCTTTTTCTCTGTATTTGCTGTCGTTATTACCTGCTAAGGCATTTTGCAGCGTAGCTCCCACCATTTCCATTGTCAAGCCCAACTTCGCCATTTTTTCCCTGTCCAAATCTATTTTTACTTCGGGATTACCGTCCTCTGCCGATAGTTTCACGTTGTTCGTGCCTTCTATATTTTCTATCAAGCCTTTGAGTTTGTGAGCCTCCGCCAATACTTTTTCTCTGTCTATTCCACTCAAAATCACCTCGATAGGTGCTTGTACGCCACTACCAATGCCCAATTTGGCTACCTGAATTTTTACGCCAGAAAACTGTTTTAACAATTCATCTCTTACGCCAATCATGTATTTTTCGGTAGGAATACCAGCTTCTTTGGTAATACGCACCGTTAATTCAGATTTATGTTTGCCACTAATACCTTCGCCACCCAAAGCCGAAGTAGAACCGCCAATATTAGCTGCAACATATTCAATATCAGACTTTTGCAACAAAAATTTTTCTATTTCTCTTGTCATCAAATTGTTTTCTGCCAAAGGGGTTTTAGGGGCATATTCTACTTTGAGTATGAATTTCCTATCATCTCCTTCTTTAAAAAATTCTTCGCCCATGATGCCCAAACTCATTACCCAACCCGTAGCCACGAAAGTAGATAAAATAAAGGCAAAGCCTACGATTTTATATTGCAAAAACCATTTTACTAAATTTGCATAGAAGTTTGTAAAAGCCGTTAAAAAACTTTCAAACTGTATCAAAACCCACTGCAAAGGATTTTTTGGGTTGAGGTGTGTCAATTTAGAGAAACGAGAAGCCAACCAAGGCGTAAGGGTAAAACACACCAACAAACTCAACAACGTAGCCACCACAACCACCACCGAAAACTGACGCAAAACGTCTGAAATGACACTGTTCACAAAGACAATCGGCAGGAAAACCACCACGTCCACCATTGTAATAGACAAAGCCGTAAAACCAATTTCATTTCTACCATCAAGGGCAGCTTGGCGTTTGTCTTTGCCCATTTCCAAATGCCTATAAATATTTTCCAAAACCACAATACTATCGTCCACCAAAATCCCAATTACCAAACTCATTGCCAGCAAAGTCATCAAATTAAGAGTATAACCCAAAACGTACATAGCAATAAACGTAGAAATCAAAGACGCAGGAATGGCAATTAATACAATTACGGCATTGCGAAGACTGTGCAAAAACAACAACATAACAGCAGCCACCAAAAAAACAGCTATTTCCAAGTCATGTGTTACCGCATCAACGGCATTCAACGTAAACTCACTACTGTCTTCTATCAACGTAAACTTTACGTTTTTATTTTGGTACTCTTTTGTTATTTTTTCAAATTTTTCTTTGACTAAACGACTAATTTCTACGGTATTGGCATCAGATTGTTTTTTAATAAACATTCCCAAACCACTAATATTGTTGTAACGCATCAACGTTTCTTGTTCGGCTATACCGTCTATAATTTCGGCTACTTCTCGCAGTTGAATAGGCGTACCTTCTTGATTAACAGCCACAATAAGGTTTTGCAAATCTTGAATAGACTGAAATTTACCTGCCAATCTTACGGTCATTTGTTCTTTGGGGGCTTTTACTTTGCCCGTTGGAAACTCCATATTTGCCTGTCCAATGGCTTGCGTAATTTGAAGAATAGACAAACCGTAAAATTTCAATTTATTTTGGTCGACATTCACCCGAATTTCACGTTTTTCACCACCTGTCAAAGTGATACTTGCCACGCCCTTAATCTGTTGGATTTGGGGCAATACTTCATCTTTCAAAATTTGGCGAAACTCTCTTTCAGAAAATTGCGAAGTCGCCAGCACGTTTAAAATTGGTGCATCACTCATAGACACCTTAGAAATGATAGGCGGTTTTACTTCTCTCGGTAAGTCAATCTTGATATTGTCTATATTTCTTTGTGCCTCCTGCATGATTAAATCTAAGTTTGTACCATATTTAAACGACACCACCACCAAAGAAAAACTCTCTAATGAAGTCGTTTGTATGTCTTTCACATTGCCCAAACCCGATACAGCTTCTTCTATTTTTTTGCTGACCTGCTGTTCTATTTCCGCAGGCGATGCCCCCGCATACACCGTAGAAATGGTGATGATAGGCTCTGAAAACTTTGGCAACAATTCATAACTCAAATTGCGGTATGCCAACAGTCCGCCTCCAATCAGTACCGTAAACAAGACGATAATCAATGAAGGTCTTTTTATTGCGATTTCTGTAAGTGTCATAATTGTAAGCCCCTAAGTTCCCACAAAAGGGAAATTTGATAAGAAAATTATTTTTGTAACAAATAGACTGTAATCTATTTTTCTGTAGAACGGACTTTAGCCCGTTTAGGAAAGTGCCTGAAACGGACTAAAGTCCGTTCTACAGTTTTACCTCACCCCAACTCCTCTCCAAATGGAGAAGCAACTAATTTGGAAAGTGAGCTAAGGTTATTTAATTTCTACCTCCGTACCATTTTGCAAATTAATTTGCCCTGTAGTTACTACTTGCTCCCCCACTTGCAAACCTGAAACAATTTCGTAATTGTCTTGCGTAGCCACTCCCAACACCACATTTTTCAATACCGCCTTGTTGTTTTCTATCACATATACTTGTGGTTGTTTGGCAGTGCCTACAATAGCCTGTTTATTAATGACGATTGCATTGGTTTTCAAAGAGTTAGCCAATTTTACCGAACCATACATACCTGCACGCAAAGGCGTTGTAGGTGAGTTTTTTACCAAAACCTTTACGGCGTAGTGGTGTGTATTGTCGCCTTTTACGGCTATGTAGTCCACAGTGCCTTGAAACGTAGTTTCGGGGTATAGCTCTGTGCTAACTTCCACTACTTGACCAATACGAAACTGCTGCAAATCTTTTTCAGCTACGTTAATTACTAATTTTACAATACTTATATCTGTGATTTGTACCAAAGGGGCATTAGGCGAAATTACCGCACCATTTTCCACTTGCTTAGATGTAATGACACCAGCTAATGGGGCTTTAATTTGTGTTTGTGTTAGTTGTTTTTGCAAAATTTTAACTTGTGCCTCGTTGTTTTTTTCTGCTACCAAAGCCTTATTCAGTTGGTTTTGCGTAACGGCATCACCTTTGAGCAAACCTTCAAAATTTTTACGGTCATTAACGGCATCTTGGTAGTTGGCTTCGGCTGCTAACAACTGATGACGCAACAATTCATCATCTAATTGGGCTATCAATGTGCCTGCTGCCACATTTTCGCCTTCTTTAGTGTTACAAGCCACCACTTTTCCGCCTATTTCGGCAAAAACTTGCACTTCTTTGTTGGGTTCAAAAGTGCCTAAAAGTTGCACCGCACCGCCCAAATCTGCATTTTTTACGGCTTCAGTCTTTACCAATACCTTCAAACTGGTATTGCGTTTATAGACTTGTTCAACAGCTTTTTGTTGATTTTCTAAGAGTTTCCAAGCCGTTAATCCACCTAATAACAAGAGAACTACGGCAACAATAATTGTATTTTTCATGGTTTTAAGTTTGATTTATTTGTAATATAGGTTAAATCCTATTTTACTGAAAATTATTTCACGTGAGTTATGTAGTATTAATTTTGCCCCACCCCTGCCCCTCCCCATAGGGAGGGAAAGTTTGTAGTTTATTGATTTTCAAGCTCCCTCCCCTGTGGGGGAGGGTTGGGGTGGGGCAAAGGATTATAATTTACGAGTTATACCTCAAAAGACATGATTAAACTTTGTATTATGCAACTTGCATAATTTATTAATTTTATGCCTTTGCCTCTACCTCTAAGTATTTTGCAAGTTGTTTAATGGTATAAAACTGCTCCCATTGTGCATCTTCAATCTGCACATTAAACTGCCACTCCAATTCGGTAATGAGCAAGGCTGTTGTCAAACTGTCCATTCCTAAATCTTGTTTCAGACGAGTTTGTAAAGTAACCGTTGAAGTCGGCAAAGCTACTTGCCTTATTACTTTTTTGAGTTTCCTTAGTATTTTCATGGTAGTAGTCAGTTTTATTAAACAAGTTTTTGAAATCAAAATAGTATTACCTGTTTACTGTTCATTGAGCAAATTTCCGTTGGCTTTTTTCACTTCCAACTCTGAAGCACGCAACTTAATCAATTCTGTTAAGTAATTACTTTGGGCTTCCCGCAGGGCTGTTTCTGCCGAAACAACATCTACAAAAGGCGTAATGCCACTTTTGTAAGCCAAAGCCACTTGTTCATAATTTTGCTGTGCCAATACCCAGTTTTCTTGTTGGTTTTTCACATTTTCTTGTGCTTGTGCATAGTCTTTTTGTGCGTTGGCAGTTTCCATAGCAATACTTTGTACCAAAAAAGCCTCTTGTTTAGTCAATTTTTCCGCCTCCAATTTCTTGGTTTGTAGTTGGCGTTGCTTGCGAAAACCATCAAAAATATCCCAATTCAACTGCACACCCACAAAAGAGGCAGGATACCATTTTGTGCCGTTGAGTTTGCCAAAAGGCTCAAATTTATCGTTGTACGAAGTGTAAGACAAAGCACCAAAGGCAGACAAAGTAGGCAAGTAACCTGTTTTAATATTTTGTCTTTCTATGTTCAACAAGACTTGTTGTTTTTGTACCATTTGTAGGTCTGTTCTATTCCCTTTTTCTATTGCCTTGTCTGTTGGCAAAGTTGCGAGGGCAGTGTCTATTTGCACATTTTCCGCCAAATCTACCCCCATTTGTAGTTTCAAGGCGTTATATAACTGATACTGTACGGTTTGCAGTTTATTTTTTTGTGTCAATAAGTTCTGTTGATTAACTTTTAACCTGTTTACTTCAATTTTTTTTGCCAAACCAGCCTGTTGTAGTTGCGTTGTAATATTTAATAATTTTTCAATATTATTCAAATTATTTTGCACAAAATCAAGTTGCTTGCTAATTGTTTGTAAGTTATAAAACGTACTACTTACAGCATAGACCGTATTTTCTTTGACTTGTCGCACTTGTAAGTCTGATAGTTCGGCGGCGGCTTTTCCAGCCCGAATACCCATGAATACCGAAGGGTTATACAACAACTGCGAAAACTGCACAGTCCCCGTTGTACTTTGCTTCAAACCAAACTCAACGGCTGCGTATTCATTAGCCCCACCACCCAAAAAACTTGCAGGCAAAATCTGCACAGGAATATTGTGGTAGTATTGGTACTTGCCCTCTGCACTAATTTGGGGCAATAAGTTCGCATAAATTTCTTGCACCTTCGCCGCCGCAATACGTTGGTCGGTTTGGGCAGCCTGCACATTCAGATTTTGAGCAAGAGCCTTTTCTATAACCTGCTGCAAGGTCATGGCTTGTTGGCTATAGGCGGTTTGCAACACCAAGAGTTGGAAAAATAACAAAAGTAGTTTTTTCATGTTGGAAGTTTTTTTTACTGTAGCTACGGACTTCAATTATTCTACGGACTGAAGTCCGTAGCTACATTTTTATAAATTTGCTTTAATAGAATGATTTAAAAATTTGTTTAAATCAAGTTTTAAATAAAACCTATAAAGATGAGTTAGACTTTATAGGTGGTTAAATTTGTTTTCTTGGTAGTTCTTTAAAAGTGTTAATGGCACTTAATACTTTCCAAGTCTTTTAGACTTGGAAAGTATTTTTTAGTTTTACAACAAACTAACTATTTGATTATCAAGTATCCTAATAACATTTCTACTACAATTTTTTCGTGATTCGCAATAAATTCTTCAAACAATTTCTCCGCATCTTGCCCTGCATATTGTACTTCCCAAAAAGGTTTTTCGAGAAATGGTTGTATAGACATACCCATCATCATACTAAAAATATGGTCTATATGTATATTCCTGTATTTACCTAATTGTACGCCTTCTGCGTGTTGTTGGGCAAAATGTAAGTTATTTGTATCTATAATTTGCGGAAAATCTTTAACTATTTTTTCTACGTGTGTATGTATTTCTGCAAACACAAAAGAAGGTAACAAGGGGTTTTTTCGCATAACAGCCATATCGTTTGCTACTACAGCTCTTATTTTGCCCTCAAAACTCAAATTTGTATCATTTAAGATTTGTAAAGTTTTGCCTAATAATTCATACAACGCCTCCTGAAAAATAGCCTCAAACAGTTTTTCTTTACTTCTGAAATAATAGTTCATCAAAGCTATATTGATATTTGCTTCTTCGGCTATGTCCCTAATCTTCGTTCCTGCAAAACCTTTTTGTAAAAAAATCTTTCTTGCTGCTTCTTTTATTTTTTCTTCTGTACTTAAATCTTCAGTGGGAGCTTGCATACTTTTTAGTTTTAGTTTAGTGCTACAAAGTAAAGTTATTATTTTGATTTAAACAAATGTTTAAATCAAAAATTTTAAAAATATTTTCCCTTTGATTAACGAGAAGTTTTTTTCATAAAATTTTTATGCTAAGTGGGTTACTTTGTGGGTGGTGTTTATATAAAGGTTGCTTACAAGGAAGTTTTAAAGATTTTAGTGTAAGAAGTTGCGGTGTTACGTTGAATGGTTAAAAAAAAATAAAAATGTTTGCATAGCATTACAAAAACCACTAATTTTGCACCCGATTTAAAAAGAAATCATAATAATAAATAATAAAACAACTCTAACCCATGTTAAATTTAAAATCAATCGTTTTCGGTGCTGCTATCGTTTTCGCAGGTAGCGTAACTTTATCTTCTTGTGGTAAAAAAGGTCCTTCTGCTGAAGAATTAGCAAAAATCCAAGCTGACTCATTAGCAAAAGTTGATTCTTTGGCAAAAGTTGCTGCTGAAGAAATGGCTAAAAAAGCTGCTGATTCATTAGCTGCATTGAAAGTAACTGACTTGTTAGCTGGTAATGCTGACCTTAGCTCATTAGTAGCTGCTGTAGGTACTGCTGGTTTAACAGAAACTTTGAAAGGTGGTGCTTTCACAGTATTTGCTCCTAAAAATGATATTTTAGCTGCTGCTAAATTACCTACAGATGCTAAAAAATTAGGTGATATATTGAAAATGCACGTAGTAGTAGGTGCTTTGAAAGCTGCTGATTTGACAGATGGCAAAGAATTAGAAACTGCTGCTGGTAAAAAAGTAAAAGTAACTGTGAAAGACGGTGTAGTAATGGTAGGTGGTGTAAAAGTTGTTACACCAGATGCTGCTGCTAACGGAAACGGTGTTGTTCACATTATTGAAGGTGTTATCAAATAGTCTTCATTCATTTAGTACATATATAGAACCTACGAGGCACAAACCTCGTAGGTTTTTTTAGTATATTCGCCTTTAGGCAAATAAATGATAAAATGTATTCGCCTAAAGGCGAATGTACCTTTATTTTGTCTTTTACTTACTTAATAAAATATCAATCAACTATGACACCACTAAAAGACTTAGTGAGTATAGAACACCTCAACGCCAATAACCAGCAAAACATGGCGGGACATTTGGGCATAGAATTTACCGAAATAGGTGATGACTACATTTGTGCCAAAATGCCTGTAGATTTTCGCACTCATCAGCCGTTGGGCTTGTTGCATGGTGGGGCTTCGGTAGTATTGGCAGAAACTTTGGGCAGTTTAGGCGCAACCATCAGTGTAACTCCTAATAACCAATTTTGTGTGGGAGTGGAAATTAACGCCAATCACTTGCGGAGTGTCCGTAGTGGTTATGTACATGGCAAAGCTACTCCGCTACACAGAGGAAGAACATTACACGTTTGGGAAATAAAAATCAGCGATGACAACGGCAATTTGGTTTGCGTAAGCCGTTTAACCGTAGCTGTGATGAACAAAAAAGAAGCATAATTAGAGTTTATGAATAATTTTTTGCTGTAGCCCCACCCAACCCTCCCCACAGGGAGGGCTAAAAAGGAGTTATTCATGAACTCTGTTGAGATTTACAAAGTTTCAAAAACCGTTGTAAAGTGCATAGTTTAAAAACCATTTTACCAATAATCATTTACTAATTACACAACAATCATGGAAAACAAAGAGGATATTGTAAAAAACTGGTTGCCACGTTACACAGGCACAGCTTTAGAACAATTTGGTGATTATATTTTACTCACCAATTTTAGTAATTATGTAGAAATGTTTGCCAAAAAATTTGGTGTAGAGGTCTTAGGGCAAGGTAAACCTATGCAAACAGCTACAAGTGGTCGTATCACGATTATCAATTTCGGTATGGGTAGCCCAATGGCTGCTACTATCATGGACTTGCTCACAGCTATTAATCCGCATGCTGTATTATTTTTGGGCAAATGTGGCGGTTTGAAACGCAAAACGCAGTTAGGAGATTTGATTTTACCTATTGCTGCCATACGTGGCGAGGGTACAAGTAACGACTATATGCCTCCAGAAATTCCTGCCCTGCCTTCGTTCCGTTTACAACGTGCCGTATCTTCTATGATTAAAAAGTACGAGTTGGATTATTGGACAGGTACAGTTTATACGACTAACCGCAGAGTTTGGGAGCATGACGAGAAGTTTAAGGAGTACCTCCGCCAAACAAGGGCAATGGCTATAGACATGGAAACTGCCACAGTCTTTACTGTAGGTTTTGTCAATGAAATTCCGCATGGTGCTTTGCTATTGGTTTCGGACAATCCAATGGTGCCTGAAGGTGTGAAGACCTCTGAAAGTGATAAGAAAGTAACATCTTCTTTTGCAGAACAGCACTTGCAAGTAGGCATAGATGCCCTTATGGAATTGGCTAACTCTGGCGAGTCGGTGAAACACTTGCGTTTTGAGTAAAAAGAAAGTAGGTATAAAAAAACCTATAAGGTGCTAAAAACCTTATAGGTAAACCAAAGATTTATTGCCAAAACACCTCTCTGCTTAGTGCTAAGTAGAGAGGTGTTTAGTTTTACAAAGGTCTATAATACACAATCGTCTGAATTGTCCCTACCAATTTTCCTGCTAATTTTACCTTTGTAGGGGTATCTGGCGAATAGCCATAAAGTTTACAATCTACCTCGTACCGCACCAAAATACTGTTATTACCCAACTCTTTTACCTCTACAATCTCCCATTTACTGCCTTCTTGGTCGCCATCTATGCTGTTATAGCCAAAACTATTTTGCATATTTTCTTGGTCTATATAAGACAAATGTACCATGTAGCCATTAGGAATATTTTTACCACGTAAAAGTTGCTGCCCCTTTTTGAAGTGTGCTAATAAAGTTTGATAATTATAATAAATGCCTACTTTACTTGTATCGGGTACTTCTAAGTTAGGTAGTTTTATGAAGTAATTAGCATCAACTAATTGCCCATTTGTAGTAACTAATTGTTTAGAAAAATACAATGTCTGAGAAATATAAGAATTTTGCCCTGTTCCAAGCATAAGACTTCTTGCAGAAGAAGCATTCCAACCATTACTACCTTGTTGAATATTAAAAGATTTTCCTGCTATATCTACATTCATAGCTAAGGTATTAGTAGCAACAGGATAAGTTTTAGGTTGTGGATTGTCATTAGAAGAACAAGCCTCTAAAAAAGTTGTTATAAGAACAACTATTAAACTATAATAGGTTTTCATAAAAAATTTTGGGTTAGGATTAGCTAGCACAAAATGGTTATTGACTAAGCATAAAAATATCCTCTACCTTTTTAGCAAGAGTGCAGAGGATATTTTTATGCTTAGTTATATAACTTAAAAAGGCTCATAAAAGAAAATAGGTTGAATAGTCCCCTTAAATTGTCCCATATATTTGCGTGTATTCAAATCATACAGTTTACAATCTATATCATAAGTAACACACAGCATATTATTAGGAAGTTCAGTTACTTTTACCACCTTCCATATTGCTTTTGTGTCAGGTTCTATAGCCATAGTCCAATAATTAAATGACTTACTCAAATCATTCAAATTAATGTGTTCTAATTTAAGTCTGTACCCATCTATATTATCTTTAGAGGCTACTGCATAGTTTTTACCTACGACAAACATACCCTTGAAAGCTTCATAAGTATAAGAAGCATTAATATTATTAACATCTGCGATAGGCAGAGGAGGTGCAGAAAGACTAAATGCTATTTGTAAGTTTTCCCCATTCACTACCAAATGGTTTTGGAAATTAATACCATATCTCACATAATTTTTACCATCTTGGAGTAGCCACATCCTCGAACTAAGCCCATACCAACCGTCTTTATTTAGTTGTATATTAAATTTATTACCCGCCATATTTGCGTGAAGAGCAGATACATTCGCAGGAACTGGATACGTTTCAGGTTGTGGTGTGTCTTTGACAGAGCAGCCTAAAAAGCTAATGCTTGCTACAAGTAGCAGAATAAAAGATAAATGTTTCATGATTTTTAGGATTGATTAATGGTTAATTTGCACAGACTTTTGTTTGTGAACCACAGTAGCTTTCTATACAAAAAGGAGTAAATATGGTTGCATTAATTTGGATAACTCTGCTTGAGGAAGACCATACAAAAGGCTCTTCTATAACCCAAGTTTGGGTAGTGGTATCATAATAAGAATATACATAAGAATAACCTGGTATCATACCACTAATGGTAGTATAACCGAAGCCATTAATTGTTGTACGGTTTACAGATAATGCAGCAAATTCCAACGCACCACCCACCACCGAAAAATTGAGAGTACGGTCAGTATTGGTATTGACTACAGGCTGCGAAGGGGTAAATTGGATAGGAGATTTAACGGCACTCACACTGCCCGACCACCCATAAGGAACTGTACTTGCATAATAACCATTGGCATCTGTTACCCCTGACGTAGGGAAACCTTGTAAAGAACCCCCACCAATACCTATTCCACAAGG
>CANGYA010000162.1 GCA_947457925.1 Cytophagales bacterium
CTAAAATTTGGGTAGAATTATCGCAAAAATATTTGGCTGATGTCTTGGGCGAAGATTGGCAAGATGAATATTATATTTGGGATTGTGCGGCAGGAACAGGCAATTTGTTAGCAGGTTTGACGAATAAACTCAATATTTGGGCAAGTACCCTCGACCAAGCAGACGTAAACGTCATGCATGACCGAATAGACAACGGGGCAAATTTGCTTAAAAAGCATGTTTTTCAATTTGATTTTCTCAATGATGATTTTTCTAAATTGCCACAAGATTTGCAAGACATTATCAAAGATGAAGAAAAACGCAAAAAATTAGTAATTTATATCAATCCGCCTTATGCGGAGGCTACAAGTAGCAAAACTGTTACAGGAACAGGTACAAACAAAGGTGGCGTTACCACTAATTTTAAGATTAACGACTATTTTAAACCTAAAATTGGTAATGCCTCTAATGAAATTTTTGCTCTTTTTATGGCAAATATTTATGAAAAATTGCCAAACTGTATTGTTGCACAGTTTTCTAAAATGAAATTTGTACAAGGTTCTAACTTTGTGAAATTTAAGGAATTTTTCAAAGCACAATATTTAAAAGGGTTTATTGTGCCTGCCGATACTTTTGATAATGTGAAAGGACAATTTCCTATTGGGTTTACGGTTTGGAATACAGCAGTTAAAGAAAAAATAGATACTATTCCATGTGATATTTTTGATAAGAGAGGCACATTTAAAGGTATAAAAAACTTTTATGGTGAATTACCAAAAAGCATTAACAGATGGATAAAACTGTATGACAATGGTAGTAGCACACACATTGCTTATATGGACAACTCAGGTGCAGACTTCCAAAACAACAAATTTTTACATCTTGCGAATGTAAAAGGAGGTAGGCACGTAACTTATTTTTCATTTACCCAAAATAATATTTTCTTTGGTTGTGCTTATTTCACTGTAAGGCAAGTTATAGAAGCAGATTGGTTGAATGACCGTGACCAATTTTTATATCCGAATGATGCTTGGCTGCATGATAAAGAATTTCAAACAGATTGTTTGGCTTTTACCTTGTTTCATGGGCAAAATAGAATTACAAGCAGTGAGGGCATCAATCATTGGATTCCTTTTACCGAACTCGAAGTTAATGCTCAAGAGAGGTTTAAGAGTAATTTTATGACAAATTTTATTAAGGGTAAATTGAAAGTAGAACAACCTACAAATGAGTTATTGCTTAATCCTGATAGTTCTCCTTTGTTGTATAGTGGAAAACCTTTGCAATTTTCGGCAGAGGCAAAAGCTGTTTTTGATGCTGGTCGTGAATTGTGGAAATATTATCACGCTAAAGAAGATGCTAACGAAAACGCAAGTTTGTATGACATCAGAGCTTATTTTCAAGAACGAAACGACAAAGGACGCATGAATTCTAAGAGCAAAGACGAGAAATACACTGCCTTAATTGGAGAATTGCGTAATAAATTAAATGTACTTGCAGAGAAAATAGTGCCGAAGGTGTATGAATATGGGTTTTTGAAGGCGTAGTTTTTATGTTTGCAACGATGCTTGCACTTGGACAAAGGTAAAAAACAATTTGTAACTGCCCTTGCTTGCAGCTTCCTAAGTAATATAGAGCAAGAGTCCGTACATTTTAAACCTAACAGTTCTCATAGTGTCGTGCTATAAATTGTTATACATAGTGTTCAAGAATCCCTATAAAGATGTAATCTTTCTAAAAGATTACATCTTTATAGGGATTCTTGAACATCTCCAAACCTATTTCCAAGTCTTTAAAAAGTTAGTTTTGGTATAAGTTTTTAAGGCACGACACTAAAAGAAATGTTAGTTCTAAACAGTTTTTAATTATATTAGAAATACACCGCCATTTGTTGTTGAGATTTATGAAAATACCGCCACAAAGCAAACAAACCCACAGGAATAAAGAACGGAATTAGGACTATAAACAACAAAATAGTACAAAAAATGGCATAAATCCAGCCATTGTAAATAGGCTGTTGGGCAGGCGAAAAAACGGCGTATTTGTAAAAAATAGGGAATAATTGAGCCAAAGAACTGCTGAACACAAAATAAGCAATGATAAACCAGTAGTTTGTGTGAAAAATGCAGAACAAAATAAGTAAAGGACTCAAAAATAGCCAAAAATAACAATACTGAAACTGTATTTTCCGACCTAACAACTGCATAGGATTTTTTGCCACTACCGAAGGAATTTGGGCTGCCTCCATTTCTAAGTAGTAAAAAGCCGTATGCAAGGTTAAAAAGATAATAAAAACAGGCAAAGCATAGATAAACTGCATTGAAAAGGCTGCTGCCAACCAAGCCACCACTAATACAGGCAAATTTTTGCGAACTCCACTCTGTAATTCAAAGGCTTGCGGGTGAAAAATCTTGCTCAACCATTTGACTTGGAATGGTTGCACCCTAATTGTTAGACTCAAATAGGGCAAAACAGCCACCAATAACAACAGTAAGCCTACATACAACCAATTTTGTTGCCAAGCTAAATAAACAAGCATTGGGGCTGCTAATATTCCGTATTCGCACCGAAAAATAGCCCGATAAGGAAAATGTTGTAGGCGTAAAAAATGCGTATCTGTCCTAAAAAAATGAATAGATGACAACAAAACACCATAAGCAAACAAGGTATAGTGTGGATTGACTATATAACGTATAGCAAAAGGTATTACGAAAACAGCAAATAATAAGACCCGTAGCCAGCCCAGTTCTTGTAACAAACGGTAGCCTTGTAAAAGTCTAATTTTTAGGAATAAAAATAAAATGAAAGGCATGAATCTATAAACAATGACAATTTGGCTACAAACTTATCTAAAAGTTTTAGGAATAGACAAACTGCCTTGTAAATAAAGTCTTGTTTATTTGTGATGCGCACCTACATTGGTGCGAAGTTGCTCTATTAGTCCGTCCCAAAGTTCTCTTAAATCATTATCACTGTCCATTTCTGAATAGTCAATGATTTTCAGGAAACTTGTGTCTGTCATATCACTGTGCGACAATTTGAACTCTAAAAACGACCACTGAGCCTCGTCTATGTCTTCTTCTACAAACACATATTTTACATGAGTATTGGTACGTATTGCCGTAATTTTTGCAATGTGGCTTGTCCTGTCCCAAATAATATCGTAGAGTTTTTCACTCCCTTTCTGCACCACTTTTACGTCCTCAGCAAACCATTGGGCAAGTCCTTGTGGGGAAGATAAGTACGGAAAGAGCATCTTTACAGACGCATTAATTTCATATTCGGCAATGTACTTGTGTTTTTTGGGGTTAGATTTCATATAGTTTGATGTTTTGTTGGTTGGTGTTGCAAGTTAAAAGTTTACGTGGAAAAAAAAATTTTTTGCTATTTTTTTGTTATTCACAAAAGTATCCCTACATTTGCAGAACAATACGGCGAGGTAGCTCAGCTGGCTAGAGCACAGGATTCATAACCCTGAGGTCACGGGTTCGAGCCCCGTCTTCGCTACTACAAAAGTCTAACCAAAAGTTAGACTTTTTTTTATTGACTACTTTTGTAGTTTTTACTACTATCTCTATCTCGTCACTACCAAGTTTAAACAAATACTCCTGATTAGTTGCTATTTTTTTGCTTATCAATACGTCTTATTACAGTATTATTTACTCAACCTTATAGAGTTTTGAGGCACTATTGTAACTAACCTAAATAAGTTAGTTATACTGCTTTATTAGTGTTTAAAATACACTAACATATACTATTTAACTAAATTTATTACTATGTAAGAAAATTTGTTTTTTTGTCAAAAAATACACCTCAATTACTTCTTTTTTTCCTTTTTGTCTATATATTTGCAAGGTGTTCAATATCATAATGATGTAAAATTACTACCAAAAAGTTAAAAAAGTTAGTACTTGATTCTATTAAATGTTTTTATGTTGTTAAATATAGAAAATACAACTTCCCTCCCCTACTCTACTCATAACTTTCGATTAAAAACTTTATAGTTGTACTATTTATTTGTATATGAAAAAATCTTTACTATTTTCTATTTTTTTCTTTGGGTTCTTACTATCAAAAGTGTTTGCACAAAAACACGACCCACAGGCAGCTTACGAAGCCTATTTGTTAGCCGAAAAACTGATGAAATCACAAAAGTATGCAGAAGCCTCTGTACTTTTTGACAAAGCCATGAGTTTAGATGCTACGAACTATGCCATTTTGTATGAAAGAGGGCGGTGTTATATCAAACTGCGGAATTATGAAAAAGCAGCCTACAGTTTCCAGCGTGTGGTAGAGTTGAAAGAAGACTACACAACAGCGTATTTATTGTTAGGTTTTTTACACAACGCAGTTGGTCGTCATGAAGATGCCATTAAAGACTACAACAAGGCGTATAGGTATGAAACAGATTTTCAACGTAAGTTTACTTTGAAAATGATAATTTTGAATATTTATGACAAACAAGACAGACTTTTGGAGGCGGAGCAGCATTTGGCAGATGCAAAAAGTTTGGGCATAGAGAATGAACACTATCATTATTTTCAAGGAAAAACCAAAAACTTTCACCACCAATACAGAGAAGCCAAAGAACATTTGTTAAAAGCAATAGCTCGGATAGAAAAATTGCCTTATGATAGTATTGCAGTGGAAATGGGCGAAAGGTTGTTTCAACAAAGTGCCGAAGTAGCTGTAGAACAGCAAGCTGTAGCCTCTACCAACAATACATTGCCACAAGAAGCCAAGCCTGTGGTAGCCAAGCCTGTGGTAGCCAAACCTGTTAGTAATACTACCGCCAACAGAACATTAGCAAGTACAAAACCTCGTGCCATAGCTCCTGAAAGAGTAGCCAAATATTATTATGAACTGTATATAGCTTTGTGTAAGCTAAACCAACACGACAAAGCCGAAGATATTTATAACAAAGCCGATTTTGAGCCTTACAAGTCTAAAATGAAACCCTTGCATTTGAGTTATTTGTATAACTTGGCGTATGCCCATTATATGATATACGATTTTGAAAAGGCAAGAAACTTTGTAGATGATATTATTGTACGTCAAGGCGACCACAATGGCGGTACAAAGTTAGGCTTTAAGATTATAGAGGCTGAAAATGACAAAACCAGTGTGCTAAATGACATGGAACAAGCATGGACAGACGCAAAAGACGGCAAACAAAAAGAGGATATTCTCAAAGCTCTGGTCAAAACAGCCTTAGAAAGCCAACAATATGACAAAGCCATTACATGGGCAGATACTTTTATGAATACTTACCCTAATAACCACGAAATGTTGTTTTGTAAGGCAGTGGCATTGAGCAAAAAAGGTGAAAATAATGCTGCAAAGACAGCTTTTATGAACTTGGTGAGTCAGGCTAACTTAGACAAAAAAAGTGTTTCTCGTTACAATTTGGCTCTGGGAATGTTTGCTTACGAACAAGGTGAGTTTAAATTAGCTGCCAAAGCCTTTCAGCGTTGTACCTATATGTACTACAAATCGGCTGCTTATCGTGAATTGAAAAAATTTACGCCTGAAGAACTGAAATAAATAATTGGATAACTTGTTGAAAATAAAATAGTTGATTCTAAAAGTGATTACACTTTTAGAATCAACTATTTTATTGTTTTTAGCATTAAGTTTGCTATGAACCTAAGCAAAAAAATTAAAACATCTTGTTTTTTGTAATATAAATAGAAATAACTATCATGCCTTTGGTTTAACCTAATCACTCTCAACTATGTCAAGTAAACAAAAATTTGTGGCATTGAGCCAAAAACTAAATTACGCCACCGCCTACAAAAGCATCAAAAATGGTGATTTATTTTTTACAGGAGGCAACTATGCTTTCAGTCAAGGTATCAAAAAATTATCGGCATCAGACGTAAGTCATGTGGGCTTACTGTTTTGGTGGGGGCAAAACCTGATGGTCTTAGAAAGTGTAGGCACAGGTGTAAGAGCAGTACCTTTGTTTCACTATACAGGCAACTATGATGGCACAAAGAAACCCTATGACGGCAAGTTATACATAGCCAGACACCGCCAATTAGCCACAGCCAGCCCCGAACTTGTCCAAACAATGTTGCAAGTGTCCATCGACCTACTTACTTTCCAATACGACAACGTAGATGTACGAAAAATCTTATTGAGCCGTATTTTGGGTAATATCAAACGCAAAGACAATGATGCTTTTATCTGTTCGGAGTACGTAGCCAAAGTTTTTGAAGTAGTGAACATTAAATTTGCTGCCGAACCCAAATCAGGGTTTATTTTGCCCGAACACATTGCAGCAGACCCAATGGTGGACTTGGTGTGCGAACTGACTCCTTAAACTTAAAACCCCATTTACCCCCTTTAAATCTTAAAGACTTAAAGGGGGTTAAATTTGTCTTGCTTATTACAGATTTTTGGATTTGAGTATAGTAGAAAAAAGGTATATTTGCTCAAATTTTTAAAGGCTACATGAAAAAACTTTCTTGCTATATATTGCTTGTTTTGGTGGCTTGCAACAGCCCCAAGAATCAAGCAGAAAATACAGAAAATGACAACTGCAAAACTTGTGGTATGCACAGTTTACCCTATCCAAAGTGGAATGTAACTTGGAAAAATACCAATCAAACGAAGTGGTTTTGTTCGCCAAGATGTATGTTTATACAAGTACATAAAACACCAAGCCTTGTAAATCCCTCCGACTCTTTGTTGGTTACAGATTATTACACACAAAACCGTATGGCAGCTCAAAAAGCCTTTTTTGTGATAGGTAGCGACATTACAAGCCCAATGGGACATGATTTTGTACCTTTGCAAGACGAAAAAGCAGCCACAGATTTTATGACAGAACACAAAGGCAAACAAGTTTTGCGTTTTGAGGAAGTGAATAATGAAGTGATTAAAAATTTAGGTAAATAAAAATATTTTTATCATGCAATCTTCTATTCAAGAAATTATACAAAAAAGTATTGATACTAAACAAGCTATCTTACAATCTTCTACGCTATTGGCTACCATAGCCGAAGTCGTGCAGGTGGTAAGCACAGCGTATCAGGCAGACAAAAGAGTGTATTTCTGTGGCAATGGCGGTAGTGCTGCCGATGCCCAACACTTGGCTGCCGAGTTTTCGGGAAGGTTTTATATAGACAGACCGCCATTGTATGCAGAGGCTCTGCACGTCAATACTTCCTATATTACGGCTGTTGCCAATGATTATAGCTATGACGACATCTATGCACGTATGATACAAGCAGCAGGACGCAAAGGTGATGTTTTATTTGCTATTTCTACGTCTGGCAACTCTAAAAATGTGATAAAAGCCATAGAAACAGCCCAACAACAAGGTGTAATTTGTGTGGGTATGACAGGCGAAAAAGGCGGTAAAATGAAAGAAATTTGTAACTATTTACTCAATGTGCCTTCTAATGAAACACCAAGAATACAAGAAAGTCATATTTTGGTAGGACACATCATTTGTGAATTGGTAGAAATTGCACTATTTAAAAAATAGACTTTGCCAACGTATAATTGTAATTAAAATTATACGTTGTTTTTCTTTTTTTACCCCTTCAAAAACCCATGTTCATACACCTTCGGCTCAATTTTCTGTGCTAAAACTCTCAAAGCCTCTCGCAAGTTACTCATCAATTCGTTGTATTTGTCGTCATCACTTTTGTTGTTCATTTTGCCTTGTGCATTTCTGCCCTGAAAATAGGCTTTTATGTCGTATAAAGACGCATTGACATTGTAAGTACCTGTTTGCATGGTAATACCGCCATAATTTACCGAAAAACTTTGTGAGTGATAATACCGCCACAATTCCCGACCTGCATCGAAAACGGCTTTTGCTGCTGCCGAAAAAATTAAAGGGGTTGTACGTACCTTTTCAGTTTCCAACAAATTACCATTGCCATTAGGTTTAAGTTTGCCTTTGATGAAGTCTGTCATAAAATTACTTGTAAATAAAGACTTTGCATTGACTTCTTCTTCAGTAAATGGTATCCAATGGTTTGTGCCAAATTGGGACTGAATATTGTTCGTAAATAAAGTATAAGCCAAACAATCATTTTGAAATTCCTTGTCTGTTTGCCAACTATCTTGTGGGTACAGGAATTGGTCACGGTCATTGAGCCATGTAGCAGGAACTGCTTGACGAACAGCTAGATACACACAACAAACTATTAAATTATGTCTGTTGATAGGTAATTGCGTCATACTTGTATTACCCGAATTTTCAATAAAAACCATGTCTTGGTGCTGAAAATCATTGCCCCTATAATTCAAAATACCAATATAACTATTTAAAGTATTTGCAAACTGTTTTATCCATTCATTAATATAAATATCGTTGTCGTAAGCATAAATTACTTTTTGGCTAACTAATTCCTGACTTTTATTGTAAACATCTGCCGAAATAGTTGTAAACTTTTCTTTTCGGCTTGTATTCCAAATTTTAAAACCTATTGGAAATATTCCTTTTACGTTATCAAAACTATTGGCAGGAACAACAAAACATTTTTCTAATTTAGCGGTGAAGAAGTTTCTAACATCAGCAAAATTCGGTGATTGTAACAATTTGAGCTTCGAAAATTCAGCCAACCACGCATCAGGAATTTCTTGGTAAACTCTTGCCATAAATTGTGCAAATAGCTCATACTTAGCCTTTTTCAAAACAGCTCCGTACTTATCACGAGTTTGATTTTTTCCAAAATCATCTTTGAAAGATGTCTTTATTAAATTTCTTTTATTAGTGTGTTCCGCATACGGCGGATTAATATAAATCACCAATTTTTTACGTTTTTCGGGGTCATTCACTATTTCTTGCAAGAGTTTTGGCAATTTATCAAAACTATCATTGAGAAAATCAAACTGAAAAACATTGTCTTCCAACAGGTTAGCTCCGTTCTGAATACGGTCTTTTATTACATCTACGTCTTGTTTGTCTAAGGTAGAAGCAAAAATTCGCCTTTTATTCGTTAAACCTGCCAACAAATTGCCTGTACCTGCTGCACAGTCCCAAATGTAATATTCATCTTGCCAATCTTCGCCCAAGACATCTGCCAAGTATTTTTGGGACAATTCTACCCAGATTTGAGGCGTAAAAAAGCTACCCTTCCGTTCCCTTACATCTTGTGGCACTAACAAATCTCGTCTTTCTATGATATAGTCCCAATATTCCTCTTTGGGTGGTCGTTGGTACTTGTTCCAAAATTGCGTATGTGCTTTTTGTTTGTCTGTAAAACTTGTTTTGCTCGAATTGAATAAACCTACCTCGTTTACTTTTCTATCCAATTCATAATAATTTTTTTGTAACAACACATATAATTTTTCTTTCAGTGTAATATTTTCCACTGCCAGCAAGTCTGCCAAATAAAAATCTGCATCTATGATGCCCACTTTTTTTACTAACTCCCAATCCGCAGCAATCGTAGGTTTTACCGTTGCCAACCATTTGTTGTAAATAATCAAAAAGTTGTTTTTATCTATCTGAATTTTCGAGAAACTTGCTTTGCCTTCTACAAAATTTAATTGGATAAACTCCCTCAACTCCTCGTCATCTTCGCCAAAACTAAACTGCAAGGCATGGGTAGCTAAGATAGTTTGTACCTTCTGATAAACTTGTTGAAACTCCTTGGTGTCATAATTAGAAGGCGTAACATTCCAATTAAAATCATTTTGGTAAAAAATTTCTTGCACTTCGCTATACGGCACAAAGGCAATATTTTCGGCATCAAAAGCCCCCAAATACGAAGGTGGAAGTTGCTTGTCAAAAGTACGAGCCTTGCCAATGGTCAAAACCAACTGTACAATGGACTTGGCGAGGTCTGCCTTGCCTTTTTTCGCCTCTGCCCACAACAAAGACTGTAGCCCCCCATCCCCCAAAGGGGGAGCAAATACATCAAGCACTCCCCCTTCGGGGGTTGGGGGGCTTTGGCTAACGCAAAAATCTATGTTGCCTATGATACGAGTACAGTCAAAAGCACCAAAATAATCTTGGGCTATTTTGTTTTTGAGTTCTTCCTCTCTAATGTGGGTATATGCCATTGTTTGTAAAACGAAACCGTTAGCTAATGTTTTCTGTAGAAACGGACTTTAGTCCGTTTACTTTTTTCTCTTAAACAGACTAAAGTCCTTTCCTACAGTGTGCAGTGGCAAGTTAAATAATTTTTTGCAAATCCACAGTGATTTTGTTGTAAATAATGACTATTATTAATAACATTACATAAAAATTGATAAAAATTAGCATGGCAAAAGTCAAAACCTCTTATTTCTGCCAAAATTGTGGCTATAATGCTGCCAAATGGATGGGCAAATGCCCTGCGTGTGGCGAATGGAACACCTTTGCCGAAGAATTATTGGCAAAAGAAGACAAGAAAAAACAACTTTGGAAAACAGAAGAAAGAACAACAGTACCTACCAACAAACCCAAGCTACTCACCCAAATTACTTATCAAGAACAACAACGCATAGTTACACAAGACAACGAACTGAACAGGGTACTGGGTGGCGGAATTGTGCAAGGTTCTATGGTGCTAATTGGCGGAGAACCGGGTATCGGAAAATCTACACTGATGCTGCAAATTGCCATGACTTTGAAGGGTTTGCAGGTTTTATACGTTTCTGGTGAAGAAAGTGAGCAGCAAATTAAAATGCGAGCAGAAAGGCTTGAAAAACAGTCTGATACGTGCTACATTTTGACAGAAACGAATACGCAAACCATTTTTCAGCACATAGAACAGCTACGCCCCCAAGTCGTGATTATAGACTCTATCCAAACCATGCAAACCCCTTACATAGAGTCGGCGGCGGGTAGTGTGTCGCAAGTGCGAGAAAGCACAGGCGAAATTTTGCGTTTTGCCAAAGAAACCAATACGCCTGTTTTTTTGATTGGACATATCACTAAAGACGGCACCTTGGCGGGACCCAAAATCTTAGAACACATGGTAGATACCGTTTTGCAGTTTGAAGGCGACAGACATTTGAGCTACCGAATTTTGCGGACTACTAAAAACCGTTTTGGTTCTACTTCGGAATTGGGCATTTACGAAATGTTATCGACAGGGCTGCGAGAAGTCAGCAACCCTTCTGAAATTTTGATTTCGCAAAGGGAAGAAGAGTTTAGTGGTATTGCCATTGCTGCAAGTTTGGAAGGAAACAGACCCCTGTTAATAGAAATTCAGTCTTTGGTTACGCCTGCCACCTATGGTAACCCCCAACGGACAAATACGGGTTTTGACAATAAACGTATGGCAATGTTGTTGGCAGTGTTGGAAAAACGAGGCGGTTTCCGTTTGGGTACACAAGACGTATTCTTGAACATTGCTGGGGGACTCAAAGTAGAAGACCCCGCCATTGATTTAGCCGTTTGCGTGTCTATTTTATCGTCTTTTGAGGACAAGGTGATTCCTGATGGCTATTGTTTTGCTGCCGAAGTAGGCTTAGGAGGCGAAATTCGGGCTATTAACCGTATAGAACAGCGTATTTCGGAGGCTCAAAAATTAGGTTTCAAAGACATTTGCATTTCTAAATTCAATGCCAAAGGTTTAAACAAAAAAGAATACGCCATACGCATACACGAATTTAGTAGCATGGGAGAGATTGTGGCGAAGTTGTTTTTGTAAAAATTTGATAACCAATAAATTAAACCTATAAGGTTTTATAGTGTCGTGCTATGAATTGTTATACGTAGTCTTCAAGAAGCTCTATAAAGATGACATCTTTCTAAAAGATGTCATCTTTATAGAGCTTCTTGAAGACAATCAAACTTATTTCTTTGAAAAAAATTAGTTTCACTATAA
>CANGYA010000163.1 GCA_947457925.1 Cytophagales bacterium
CAGCCCAAAGGCACTACATTTCAACTAAAAGTATGGGACGCATTACAACAAATAGTTTGGGGACAAGTGAGTTCTTATAGCCAGTTAGCAATGCAATTAGGCGACATCAAAGCTATTAGAGCCGTAGGTACTGCCAATGGGCGTAACCCTATTCCAATCATTATTCCCTGCCATCGAGTAATAGGCAGTACAGGTGAATTGGTAGGCTACAGTGGTGGTTTATGGCGAAAAGAGTGGTTACTACAACACGAAGGACTGCGAGCCAAAAATATTTTTGGGGAATGAACAAGCATTTTTTTTACAAAAGGAATTTTAGCAGCAACCCCACAAGGGTTCTAAACCCTTATGGGGATAGGTTTAAGAAATAACTGTAGTTGTTAGAGTATGATTCTTACGACTTTATACTTTGACAAATTTCTACCAAAACACCATTTGTAGTTTTTGGGTGCAAAAAACAAATCAATTTATTGTCTGCACCGTTTTTAGGTGTTTCATTTAATAAAGCAAACCCTTCGGCTTTCAGTCTTTCCATTTCTGCCAAAATATCATCTACTTCGTAGGCAATGTGGTGAATGCCCTCGCCTTTTTTCTCTATAAACTTGGCAATGGGGCTGTCGGGGTTTGTAGCCTCCAAGAGTTCTATTTTAGTTTCGCCCAACTGAAAAAACAAAGTGCTTACCCCTTCCGAAGCCACACTTTCTATTTTATAATGTTCCTTTCCAAACAATTTGGCAAACAACGGATTGGCATTTTCTAAGGTTTTAACGGCTATACCGATATGTTCTACACGAATAAACATAAATTAAGGAGATGTTTTGACGACTAAAACTAAGTAACTTAAGTTATTTTATTTAAGTAGTTTCCAAAAATTAGGTGAGTTTATTTTTTAGAATAAAAACCTTTCTAATAACTTGATAAACAACAACTTAAATATATTTAATTAAAAATTTACTAATTACTAATTGTGAATTTGCTCTTAATGTTGGTCAATATTATGGTATTGCCAAAGGACATTGACAATTTTCCAAGTACCATTGACTTTTAAAATGTGCATATAATCAATCCACTCGTCTGCAATCAATTTCACAGAGGCTGTTTTTGCAGAAACGTCAAGCAATATTACTTCTTTTTTGGGTGAAGCAGGAAACTTATCTCCATTTTTGTTGTAACTCTCTGCCAATAATACCATAGATTCTGTCGTAGTTTCACGAACATAGTCTTTACCTGTGGATTTGTCTTTCCAAAATGTTCTTTTCACCATTCTTGGGTGTAAAGCCCTTTCCATTTGTTGCGGATTGGGTTTGTGTTGCGACTCTATGTAATCAAGAGCAGTCTGTCTAATTGCTACACTGTCTTGTTTACTTTGCCCAACAACAACAGTGCTGACCAATAATAGTAGGAAGGTTACAAGAAAAAATTTGCTTTGCATAAGTGTATTGGATATGTTGAAAATTAATTTATTTTAAGTACCAAGAAAAAATAAATCTTCCTAATTTTCTTAGTGAACTTGTGTTCTTGTGGTTCATGTAGCAGTAATACCAATTATACGTAGTAGATAGTTCAATGCGTAAAGATGTCATCTTTTGTAAAAACAGTAAACTTGCAAGTTTTCAGACTCGTAAAAAGATGACATCTTTGGACTGCATTTTATTTATACTTGGTATTACCACAAGCAAATAATTGAAAACAACCTTTTTAAGTTAAATAACTTAAAAAGGTTGTTTGTTGTACTATTCAAATTTTTAGGTTACTCAAAATTCAAAAATAAACTTACTCTATGTGTAGTTACGGCATCTATACCTCGTGTAAACGGGTTGTTGGGAGTCGTAAACACATTGGGGATACCATGCGAAAAACGCAGTTCTGGGGCAAATTTGAAAAACTCAAAGTACAAATCAAAACCCAAACCGTAAGTAATTTCTAAATTTTGGTCTATGGTCAAAATCTGATTTTCGTCTAATTTTTGTTTATCTCCTGCCACTTTGAAACTTGGTACTAAGCCCCCCACCATATACATTCTCGTATTGCCTCTCCGTACAGACTTGTATTTGAGCAAAACAGGCAACTCTATGAATGTATTTTCATAGCTTTTCGTTTCAAACCTATCGTTACGGTAACCAAATTCTACAGCACGTTGGTAAAACGCCACTGTAGGCGTAAATCGTAAACTCCAAAGGTCATCTTTTAGGCGGGTACTCAAAATAAAACCCAATGTAAAACCACCCGAACCCAAGGGTGTAATAGACTGCGTAGTATCTCCGTCACTTACATAGTACGTAGAGTAGCCAAGATTAATCTTAGACATCATTCCGCCTAATTGGAAACCGAAATGTAGTTTCCGTTCATCATAAAAAGGCAAATGAATTTCTTTTGTCCGTTGTGCAAAAGTGGTTTGGCTGATAGCCAACACCAAGAGGGGAAGTATCAAAGAGATTTTTTTCCCACATAAATTGAACTGATTCCAAATGTTAAAGGTACGCATTGCGTTTGTGTAAATCCGACTTGTTCTAAAATGTGTAAAAATTCTTTGCCATAAGGAAATGCTTTAACGGATTCTGGGAGATAAGTATAGGCTGCGTCATCTTTGGAGATAAGTTTGCCGATATGTGGTAAAATACTTTTTGAGTAAAAATTATAGATGGTCGCAAAGGCTTTATTTTCGGGTTGAGAAAACTCTAAAATGACTACTTTGCCACCTTTTTTCAGCACCCTGAACATATCAGACAAACCTCGTTCCAAGTTTTCAAAATTACGAACACCAAAAGACACAATCACTGCATCAAAAGTTTCGTCAGGGAAATTGAGTTTTTCAGAATCACCTACTTGTAGTTCTATTTTGTCTGTTAAGCCCAACTGCTGCATTTTCTCTTTGCCAAATTTAAGCATACCTTCCGAAATGTCCACACCAATAATTTTGTCGGGGTGCAAGGCATGATAGGCTTCTAAGGCAAAATCTCCTGTGCCTGTGGCAATGTCTAATAACAGCTTGGGTTGGTCTGCTGCTAAATAGCTAACGGCTTTTTTCCGCCATAAAATATCGATACCGCCACTTAACACTCTATTGAGTAAATCGTAAGATGGCGAAATGTTGTTGAACATCGTGGCAACTTGTTCTTTCTTGCCCGCCTCCAAATCTTTGTAAGGAACAACTGTTGTACGCATAGCTGATGTAGATAGAATACAAAGGTACGAAAAAATATAATGCAATGATTATTATCTTGAAGTAAAATGCTTTTGTTGAACAGTTTTGTTATAGGCGAAGGCAAAAAACTCTTGTAGTGTGTCTGTATGTGGGCTTCAGCCTACACATTTAACCAAAGAAAATTGTATTTTTGTGCAGACAAGAAGCTGTAGTGTGGACAAAGCCACACTACAGTAAATACCACGCAACTTACATTATTCAGTATGTTATTATTTTACCAAAAAGATATAGTCATAGGCGAACAGCCTTTGGGCGAAGAAGAAGCCAAACACTGTTTGAGGGTCTTGCGTATGCAAAAAGGGGATAAACTTTATTTTACAGACGGCAAAGGTCATTTGGCGCATGCTGTCATTAGCGAAGATACTCTCAAAAAAGCACGTATTCAGGTTATACAACTTGAAACACACCCGAATCCCTCTTTTCATACGCACATTGCTATTGCCCCTACCAAAAATATAGAAAGAATGGAATGGTTTGTAGAAAAATGTGTGGAAATAGGCGTACATAGCCTCTCTTTTGTGCTTACAAAATATACAGAAAGAAGCTACTTTAATATGGAAAGAATAGAAAAAAAGGCGGTGTCTGCTATGAAACAGTCGTTGAAATATTGGTTGCCTACGTTGAATGCCCCACAAAGTTTTGATAATTTTTTAACTACGCTTACACCACAAAATTACCCGCAACTATTCATTGCTTATGTGGATAAAACCAACCCTACTACGTTGTTTCAAACTGCCCAAGCTCATTTACCAACCTGCATTTTGATAGGTCCCGAAGGAGATTTTAGCCTTGACGAAGTAGAAAAAGCTCAACAAAAAGGCTTTATCAAAGTAGGTTTGGGAGAAAGTAGGTTGCGTACAGAAACGGCAGGCATTGTGGCTTGCACAACTATGCAGATGATACAGGAGAAATAATTTTGTTTTTAGCTATTTTTAAGTAATTTTACTTTGTGTTACAAAGTGAAATTAATATCACCTTTATTCCCCTAACTACATGATAACTTTTGTAGATTATATCATAGCTCCTGTCTATTTGGCGATTATTTATATCATCATGAGCCGTTTTCAGAAGTCTATGACTACTCCGATTACCAAAAAATATTTTTTTAAGGCTTTAAACCTAAAAATAGTGGGTGCGTTGGCTTTGGGGCTTATATTTTATCATTATTATGGTTATGGAGATACATTATTATATCACGAATTGGGTGGTTATTTGTATAACAGTTTTTGGTATAATGCCTCTTCTTGGTTTCATCTTGTTTTTAAACCAATGGGTACACCTTTTACAGAGGTCGATACGAGTTGGTGGATAGCTGGGAATGTTTTTTACCAACGTGGCGATGCTCCAACCTACATGGTCATTCGTATTGTGGCGTTTCTAAGTATTTTTTGCTTTCATAGTTACTTTGTAGAGGCTATTCTGTTCGGTTTGGCGAGTTTTTTTGGGGCTTGGGCTATGTTTTCTACTTTAGTAGAAATGTACCCTCGTTTGCACAAACAATTTGCCATAGCTATCTTTTATTTGCCTTCTGTATTTTTTTGGGGTTCAGGACTAATGAAAGACTCTCTATGTTTTGGGGCATTAGGGTTGATTTTTTGGAGTTTTTATAAGGGAGTTATTAAGCTAAAAAATCCACCTTTATACATTTCTTTGATGTTATTTGGTATCCTAATATTATATGTCATCAAAATTTATATCTTATTGTGTTTTATCCCTGCTTTGGGTTTTTGGGCATATTTACAATACCTCAATAACATTAAATCTACATTTCTTAAATTTTTTCTTGGACCTCTAATATTGTCTATTGCTGGTACTTTCGCCGTATTTGCTGTAGTGCGGCTGAGCCAAAACACAGATTATGCTTTTGATAACTTGGCTACAAAAACCAAAGTTACGGCTACCTACCTCCAAAATATGAGCCAGCAAGGTTCTGTGTATTATATCGGAGAATTTGACGGGACATTGACAGGCTTGCTCAAATATTTTCCGCAAGCTGTGGCGGTTTCCTTATTCCGCCCATTTTTGTGGGAAGCTCGTAACCCTTTATCTCTTTTGTCGGCTTTCGAAGCCACTTATTTTCTTGGTTTTACACTTTACATATTGCTCAAAGTAAGGATAAAAAGCATTATAAAAACCTTTTTAAAAGAGCCTGTAGTGCCTGCTGCTTTGGCTTTTGCTATTACCTTTTCCTTTGCAGTAGGTATCAATGCTGGGAACTTTGGAACATTGGTGCGTTACAAAATTCCCATGATGCCCTTTTATGTGGCTGCATTAATGATTATATTAGACTCCAACCGCAAGAAGACAGTTTCTGAACAAAGTTTGGATTTGCTCAAAATGCGTCAGTCCGATGGCGTAGATAAAGAACAAAAGGAAAATAATAATAATGATGAAATATCTTCAGTTACTTCAGTTTCGTAGCTAAAAAAGCCCTTACAACATCTAAAGACCTTTCCATAGTACCTTCATTATTTGGAATGATAAGGTCGGCAGTATCTTTGGTAGGTTCTATGTATTTTTCATACGTAGGCATAACGTGATGCTCATAACGGTACAAAACATCATGTAAGTCATAGCCTCTTTCTACATTATCTCTTAGTATGCGTCTTTTAATTTTGATATGAGGCTTTGCATCTATAAAGATTTTTAGGTCTAAATGAGCAACTATTTCGGGGAAATATAACACAAATAAACCTTCGACTACAATAAGTGGGGTAGGGGTAAAGGTGAGTAGTTGTGGTACTTTATTAGGATTATTGAAAGTATATTCTTCTTTCTGGACTATTTGCCCATTGTGCAAGGCTTCTATATCCCTCGTAAAATGTTTGGCATCTATAGCTTCTGGTAAATCAAAATTATGATAACCTTGCGAATCTACAGCCTGTAGATGTCTGGGTCTATAATAGTTGTCTTGAGAAATTAAACAGATTTCGTCTTTTTGAAATCCACTAATTAATTTATGAAGAAAATAAGTCTTGCCTGAGCCACTACCTCCAGTGATTCCGACCATATAGGGTTTCGTTGCCATGCTGCAAAATTAACAAGTTCGCAAAAATTAAAAAATTTTAACAAACGAAAACTCTATTTACACAAACAAAAATGGTTTTGGAACTAATAAAACAACTAACTCCACAAGGGTTTCAAGTCCTTGTGGAGTTTAATATAGCTTTTTAGTACAAAATCAAAATTAATTATAAACACAAAAGGAGAAGTAGAACCTCTCCTTTGTAGCAAACCTTTAAATTATGTGTATGATTGGTCTCGGTTAAATGGTATGAATATCTATACGATACTCAACCCAAAGGTGCGGAGTTCTAATGAGATTTCCAAAGTTTTTTGAAAAAAATTGTAGAAAGAGGGTTACCTTTTTATCTTAAACGTAGCCTTTGCCCCACACGCAAAACTGAAGTAGCTTTGAGCCTATTCAAACGGTAGAGTTGTTGGGTGCTTACGCCATATCTGCGTGCCACTTCGCCCAATGTATCACCTCTTTTAATCTTGTACCAAATACTTTGGCGGTGTCGCATCAAGTGTGAAAAAAATTCTGGTTTAACCGTAATCGTATTCGTAAGAATCCTATTACCTGCAAAATCATAGACTAAACGAGGGTCAAAGGCATAGCCCTGATACCTAATTTCATAGTGTAGGTGAGGTCCCGTACTTCTGCCTGTGTTGCCTCCGTAGCCGATTAAATCTCCTGCTTTTACGTAGTCGCCTACATCTACGAGGGTCTTGTGCAAGTGTCCGTACAAAGTTTCTAAACCGTTGTAATGTCGAATGACAATATGATTGCCGTAACCGCCTCTGTCGTGGTCAGTAATGCGAATGATACCATCGAAACTTGCCAATATAGGGTCGCCAATTTCAAGGTCTAAGTCTATACCATGATGCCAACGTCCCCAACGATGCCCAAATTCAGAGGACACTTTGTTAGAAGCCAACGGTGGCGACCATTTGAAATCACTTAAAGAGTCGTACAAAACAATGTTTACAGAGTCTTTGAAATTGTTAATGTCTATATTGTACGGATTAATTTCGTCTGACCGCCAAACTGCGTAATAATCTGTCAATTTTACCCAAACGCAGTCAATAGCTAATTCTTCAGACACCTCAACCATGCCATCTTCTTGGGCTTCGTAGAGGTTGGTTGTATCTTCACGCATCAAAGACTTGTGAATGGCAAGGTCTATACCTGTAAATACTTCGTGTTCGTGAAGTAGGGGGTGTATGTTCAGCGTATCTGCAAAAGGTGCAGGGGTTGGATTGACTCTATTTTTCTTCTTAGACAATTTCCCTCTATAATTGAATGCTGGCGAGGTAAGATGTGGGGCTAATGCAGCTCCGCCTACGCCAGAAGTTTGTACGGTAGTATCTTGCAAACCCATTGTGGCAATGCCCGTTTCTATGGGTGTCAGTTTGATATTTAAGAGGGCTGTGTCTGATGGAATCCAAAGTTTTTTAGGGACTTTTACTTCCAAAAAATCTCCTTTGAAGGGTGTTGCGGTTGTTTTCTTTTTAGCAAAAGGATTTTTTTTGAGTAGTTGTGCCTCTGCACTATTTACCAACCCCGCCAAAAACAGAAATATATATAAAGGTAGTAATTTCATAAGCTGTAATGGTTACATTCATTTTTATAGCTAAGACATTCATAATCAATAAAATGCAAAAAAGTATAGCTACAATTATGACCTAATTTATATAATTAGGTGCGAAAGTAAACATTTTTTTACGAAAACCTTTAAGTATTTGCCTTAAATTTAAGGGAAAGAAGATTTTAGAAACCATGTAACTCCGCAAGGATTTCAAGCCCTTGCAGAGTTGTTAATTTTAGACTTATGCAAGAAAGCTACTCTTTTTTTCGTAATAATTGCCCCAAACCCAACATTGACACAACGACTAAAGCTAACCATACCAAAGCCGATGACCATTCCATAAAAATCAATTTGCCCAAAGCAAATAACATGGAATAAACCAATGCAATGCCTAATGCCCATGCCACAAACAGTTTAGGTAAACGGCTGGGTGTTTTGGGTAGTTGTAGTTGTGATTGGATAGGTTGCCAAAAACCTTCGGGGCGGACTTGTTGGTAAAACTCCACAAGGGTTTTGTTGGCTGTAGGCGGTGTTAAAAACGTAACAGCTACCCATACCACAGTCGTAAAGATAGTAGTGATAAAGAAGCTATTTGGAAACTGTAAATTGGTGATTTGCAAATAATTGAGGTAGGTGATAGCCCCAAAAGCTATGAAGGGCGCAAGTGTCGCTGCTATTTCACTCCACGCATTGATACGCCACCAATACCAACGTAAAATGAGGACTAAGCCCAAACCAGCCCCACATTCAATCATAAATTTGAAAGCCTCTTCCATTGTCGAGAGTTGTGCCGTAACAAACAAGGCTGCTAACATAATGACAAATGTACCTATTCTTGACGAGCTAACTAATTGTTTTTCAGTAGCTTGTGGAGTAATAAATCTTTTGTAAAAATCATTAATCAAGTAGCTTGTTCCCCAATTTAATTGTGTGGCAATGGTACTCATATACGCAGCCAAAAATGCTACCAACAACAAACCTTTCAAACCTGCGGGCAAAAAGTCTTTGATAGCCATGACATAGCCCAATTTTTTGTCTTGTTCGGGCAAATCTGGGTACAAAATGATACAACACAAACCGACCATAATCCACACCCAAGGGCGTAGGCAATAATGGGCAACTTGAAAAAACAAAGTAGCTTTTTGTGCGTCTTCTTCGGTAGGTACACTCATCATGCGTTGGACAACGTAACCGCCACCTCCCGGTTCTGCTCCCGGATACCAACTTGCCCACCACTGAAAACCAATGTACGCCAAAAACGTAGCCACCCCAATACTCAAACTTTGGGCTGTTCCTTCGGCACTGCTAATAGTAGGGAAAAAATCTAAAGACCATGCAGGCAATTTGGCTTTCAGTCCCGAAATACCGCCTACTTGCTCACTATTCACCACGACTACCGCCAAAACAGTGCAGCCTATCATAGCTATCCAAAACTGTACGGCATCTGTTACCGCCACGCCAATTAGCCCTGAAAGACTGGAATAAATAGCCACAAACAGCATAGCCCCTGCAATGTACCACAAGAGTTGCTCGTCTGGAATATCAAAAAAGACTTTGAGCAAAGCCCCTAAAGCTACGTTTACCCACGCAATGACGACAGAGTTGAGGAAAACACCCATGTAAATAGCCTTGAAACCCCGCAAAACGGCAGCTTCTTTGCCCGAATACCGTTTTTCTATCAGTTCCACGTCTGTAACAATGTTGGCTTTTCGCCAAAGGTGGGCAAAAAACAGGGCAGTGAGAATCCCTCCAATGACACCGTTCCACCACAACCAATTACCACTAATGCCATTTTTGACGACCAACTCCGTAACCAACAAGGGCGTATCGGCTGCAAAGGTCGTAGCCACCATAGACGTACCCGCCAGCCACCAAGGGAGTTTTCGCCCTCCCAAAAAATAATTTTCGGTACTTTCGCCTGCGTCTTTCGTATAAAAAAGCCCTATGCCAAACGATAAAACTAAAAAACTGATAATTAACAGCCAATCTATCCAATGTAAAGCCATGTAGGTTGTGTAGGTTAAGTTTGTATTGGCTGCAAATATGCTTTATTTTTTGAATGGTTATAGCAAGCCCACTATAAAAACCTCGGCAGTGGTCGAAGACCCTGCCGATGGTTAGCGTAAGGAGGGCTATCCTCAAATCTACTTTTTCTGCACCACAAAAACCATACGGTCAGAGGCTTGTTCATCAAAATTCTGGCAGTGGTAGTTGCCAAAAAGGTGTTGGATTTGTAGTCCTGCTGCTGCAAAATATTGCTCAAAGTCTGTGAGGCTAATGGCTTTCACTCTTTCCTGAAAATGAAAATCTTGGTCTTGGTCTTTGAAATAAATATCTTTGATAATTACCTGATTTTCAACTTTTTTATGAATATGAAACTCTATATCTTGTATTCGTTTAATTTCATAAGGAACTAATTGGCGAATCACTTTGGCAGTATTGAAAAAGTCTAATACCCAAAGTCCGTTAGGTTGGAGGGCTGCTGCTATGGCTTGAATGGTACGTATATTTTCAGTTTCCTCGTCAAAATAACCAAAACTTGTGAACAAATTTACGACCACATCAAAGTAATTATTTTGATAGACTTCACGCATATCTTGTCTTACAAACTGCAAAGTAGGGTTTTCAAACTGTTTGGCGTGTGCTATATTGTTGGCAGACAAATCGATGCCTACTACCTCAAAACCTTTTTGGTTGAGGTAAATAGCATGGCGACCTTTGCCACAAGCCACATCTAAAACTTTGTGTTGCGGTTGAATTTGCAAAATCCTCACTAAGTTGTCTATAAAATATTGGGCTTCTGCGTCATCTCTTTGTTTATAAAGCAAATGGTAGTAGTGGGTGTCAAACCACTCATCAAACCATGCTTGGGGGGCATTTATAGTCATAGTCATAATCTTTATGTACTTAAAAACCACTAAAAACTTAAAGGTGTTCAAAAAAATCTATTTTTGTTGAGCCAACTTCTCTAAAATTGAAGTATTCGCCTGAAGGTGAATGTACTTTTTTGTCTGTTTACTTATACACAAAAACTATGGTAATCCTAAATAATTTCTCTACCTTGCTCTACGTTTTCAATTCCTTGTATGCAAATTTTTGTGATTAATTTAAAAAGAGCTGTAGAAAGACGGACTTTTATGGAAAAGCAACTACAGCATCTTCGTTTACCTTACCATATTTTTGAGGCTACAGATGGCAGCACATTGGCACAAGATTTTTTGGAACAACAATGTGATTTAGAAGTCATTACGGCAGATACAGACACTTTTACGGAGGGCATGGTAGGGGCTGCTTATACACATTATTCATTGTATAAATATATTGTGGAGCATCGTATCCCGATAGCACTTATCATAGAAGATGATGTAAAATTGCATACATCTGTTCCTGCTTTGTTGCAATATATTGAGCAAAACAAACACCTATTCAACCCCAAAGAACCTTTGCTGTTGCACGCAGCTTCTGAAGAACCCTTAGTTTTTTCTACACACCAAGCCATAGACCTTCCACAATCTTATATTGCTGCCTATCCTATGGACTTGTCTTTGGTAGGTTCATCAGCTGCCTACGTGATTTTTAGGGAGGCTGCCGAAGAATTAGCCAAAAAACTACTGCCCATCAGACACACCACAGACGACTGGCAGGGTTTTGAGGCGTTGGAGGCTATAAATACAGTGCGTTGTGTGTATCCTATTCCTACGTCATTAGTGCCTTTTGAGAGCCAACGCAACTATTCTCGGAGTTCGTGGATAGGTAAGGTAAAAAGGGTTTTAAACCCTAATAAATTGTACTTTGTTGGTTTATTGTTAAAAGAACGTAGGCGTTTATTGGCAAAGAAAAAAGCAAATTATTCATTAACAGATGAAGCACCTGCCGAAGATTTAG
>CANGYA010000164.1 GCA_947457925.1 Cytophagales bacterium
AAAACCGCAAGATTTTGCTGCGGGGTGTCGGGTGCTTACCATTTCTCCACAAATTTTAGGTTTCCAACAAGGCTCTTTGAGTGAGTTGCTCAACCAATACGCCCCTTTGTATGTACGGCAGTATGGCATGAGTGGCATTGCTACGGTGACTTTTCGGGGAACAAATCCTGAACATACGGCAGTTTTGTGGAACGGACTGAACGTCAATTCGCCTACTTTGGGGCAGTCCGATTTGGCTATTTTGCCTACTTTCGCAGCTACCGAAGTGAGTTTGCGGGCTGGTGGTGCAAGTGCCAACTACGGTACGGCTGCTATGGGTGGTGTGGTGTTGTTGAACAATCCTACGGTTTGGACACCTGCGGATTTGGCAACTAATAATTGGTATCAATATTTACAAGCCACAGCGAAATAAGTGTTTGGGACAGACTTTTACACCTAAAAGTGTAGTTTGTATTTATTAGACTTGATAGCATGATACATTTGTCTAATGTGCATTTAATTTATGATTGTGTGCCTTAAATACACCTTTTAGTAGCTAAATGTGTGGGCAGAAGCCCACACTACAGACACGACCCAACTTATATTCTTTGACTACTACGCCTTTTGTTGAGATTCCGCAAACTTCTTTTTCCAAGTAGTCTGCGTATTTACTTGGGCTTTTAGGTCGTTCAACAAAGTATATAAGCCAAAATAGGTACGGTTAATATACAAAGCATCTTTTGAACCTCTTGTTTTTTTAGATTTTCTCAACTCCTCCATTTTGCTTAGTTTTTCTCCAAACTCAAAAAGATGTTTGAAATAGGCTTCATTACCAAAATCAAAAACAGGCTGTTGGAAAGGTTGTAAGGTAATAGACAACATTTCTTTGAAAAGGTGCAAGAAAAACTGTCTATCCGTAGGCGTGTCGTCTGTATAAACAAACTGCAAAGCCGTAAAAACTTCTGCCAATTTTTCGTCATTTTCAAAGATAATAGGGTCTATCACTTTAAAATGCTCCTTGTAATAATGTGGAGGAATTACTTTTACACAACCAAAATCTAAGATGCACAAAGTACCATCTTCACGCATCAAAAAATTACCGGGGTGTGGGTCGGCGTGTACTGCCAACAAGTTGTGCATTTGGTAATCATAAAAATCCCATAGTGCTTGTCCTATTCGGTTGCGAATTTCTTGTGAAGGGTTCGTTGCCAAAAACTTATCTAAATGCCAACCGTCTAACCACTCCATTGTAAGCACTTTTTTACAAGTATATTCGGGGTAGTAGGTCGCAAAACGGACATTGGGTAGATGTTTACAAGCCTCCGACATTTCAATAGAACGGCGAAGTTCTAATTCGTAGTCTGTTTCACTTACTAACATTTGTTCTACCTCACCCATATACGTATCCAAATCTTTTTCACTTAAACCCAACAGTTGTACGGCAAAAGGTCTTACCATTTTGAGGTCAGAACTAATACTGTCTGCCACACCGGGATATTGAATTTTCACTGCCAATTTTTTACCGTCTTTGCTGGCTTGATGCACCTGCCCGATAGAGGCTGCATTAACGGCTTCTCGGCTAAAAGTATCAAACAGTTCACTGGGGCTTTTTTTGAAATGACTTTGAAAAGTCTTAACAATCAGAGGGTACGACAAAGGCGGGGCGGAGTGTTGAGCCATAGAAAACTGCTCGGTATAGGCTTTGGGCAAAATATTTTTGTCCATACTCATCATTTGTGCTACTTTCAAGGCACTGCCTTTGAGTTGGCTCAACGTATTGTAGATGTCTTGTGCATTGGCTTCGTCCAAATGACTGCGGTCTAAATCTGGATTCACCACCTTTTGAGCATAGTGTTTGATATAATTGCCACCTATTTTGACACCTGTTTTCATAAATTCGGTGGCTCTTTGTACTTTAGATGTAGGAATTTTATCCTGAGAGTTTTTGGTTGGATTTTTTTCGTCTGCCATGTTCTTCGCTGTCCATTTACTCTAAAACAACACAAAGTTACTAAAAAAGTTTGTGGCTTGTTAGTAAAATAAGGTAAGTATTTGGCTAACACAATAATTGTTCAGGAAAACAATTATTTGCTCCTCCTAAGCATTTTACTAAGTGCTTATCTCAAAAAACCACACAAGACTATACTATGTAAGTTTTGTTTTTTTTTATTAAAATTGTATTTTATTAAGACAAAGTTTAACAAACCTTAACAGCCTTTTCTCTCGCATATCCCTAACTTTGTGGGCGTAATTTTTATGCAACAATCGTAAATTTTATTCTTACAAGACATGAAAAATATTATCTTCGGTGCATTAGTAGCCACTACTTTGGCGTTTGGCTATGAGGCTACGGCACAAATCACTACTCCACAACCCAGCCCTGCGGCTACATTGCAACAAACGGTGGGTATCACCAACTTTACACTTACATACTCTCGCCCAGGTGCCAAAGGCAGAACAGTTTTTGGTGGCGAAATCGTACCTTTTGACAAAGAATGGCGTACAGGTGCAAACTCTGCTACCATGATTACCTTTGACGACAAAGTGAAAATGGAAGGTAATGAAATCCCTGCGGGCAAATACTCTTTGTTTTCTATTCCTTCTAAAAACGAATGGACAATCATCATCAACAAAGACGTTTCGGGTTCATCAGTACGTGATGCGTCTAAAGATTTGGTGTCTTTCAAAGTAAAACCTCAAGCATTACCTATGCACGTTGAAACTTTTAGTATTGGTTTCAATGAATTTACAAATACAGGTGCTTTCTTAGATTTATCTTGGGAAAAAACATTGGTACGCATCAAAATAGAAACAGACGTAGAAGCAAAAGTAATGGAACAAATTAATCGTTTTGCTAAAAACCCAATGTCTGCGGTAGGTCATAACTACCTTGCTGCTGCGTCTTATTACCTCGAAAATGGCAAAGACATGAAACAGGCGTTGGAGTGGATAAACAAAGCTGCGGAAATAAACCCACAAGCCTACTGGATTTTACACACTAAAGCCTTGATACAAGGTAAATTAGGCGACTATAAAGCTGCCATAGAAACAGCAGAAGCCAGCAAAAAAATAGCTACAGAACAAAAAGATGATGCCTACATCACAAGAAACGACAAAGTGATTGCAGAGTGGAAAAAAATGAAGTAAAACTATAACTCCACAAGAGTTTAAAACCCTTGTGGAGTTGATGAATAGAATACAACTACCAACTTTCCAAGTTTATACGACTTGGAAAGTCTTTTTTAATACCTTACTCAACTCTCACCTTGAGCATGAAACTGATTGATAAATACATTTTTACCAAATTCATGTCCACTTTTATTTTTGTGGTCTTGATTATCAATTCTATTATTTGTGTGATAGACTATGCCGAAAAAGTAGATACCTTTTTAAAGAAAAAAGTCCCCGCACAAGCCATTCTTTTTGACTATTACGCTACATTCATTCCTTACATTACCAATATGCTGATACCTATTACGGTGTTTATAGCTACGGTATTTATTACGGCAAGACTGGCAGCACGTACAGAAATCATTGCAATTTTGGCGGGAGGCGTAAGTTTCCAACGTATGTTATTGCCCTATTTGATGGGGGCAAGTATCATAGCTATTAGCACTTTTTTGATGAATAGTTATGTAATGCCACACGCCAACAAAGTAAAAGTACATTTTGAGAAAATATATTTAAAAGATACTTACTATTATGATGAAACGAATATACATATCAAAATAGCTCCTAATGTCTATGCTTATATGCAGAGCTACAACAATTTAAGTAAAATAGGTTATTTATTTACCTTAGAAGAATTTAGAAACAAGGCATTGAAACAAAAACTAACTGCTGAAAGAATAGAATGGGATAGTGTAAAACAACTTTGGAAAATACCAATTTACAAAATACATACCTTCGAAGGAGAAAAAGAAACCGTAACATCTGGCGTAACTATAGACACTGTACTCAATCTTCACCCAAAAGATTTTGAAAGTAAGCACCTTTTGCACGAAACCCTTACCCTACCCGAATTGGATAGTTATGTGCAAGAACAACTTAGTCGTGGCGTAACAAACGTAGGGGTGTTTTTAGTAGAAAAATACGAAAGATTTACCTATCCGTTTGCCATTGTCTTACTCACTATTTTGGGAGTCATTGTGTCTGCCCGTAAGTCCCGACAAGGAACAGGTATGTTGGTAGCTTTTGGCTTTTTGTTGGCTTTTGTCTTTGTTACCTTTGTGCGAATGAGCCGTAGTATGGGGCAGGCGGGTACGTTAGACCCACTGCTGGCTGCATGGTTGCCTACGTTGATTTTTGCAGTCATTACGGCAGTGATGTACCGCACCGTACCGAAATAAATTTTAGTTTTCTCTTTTCATTTTCAGCACAATTTTGGAGGCATTGCATACGCCACCAATCGGAGGGTTGTGTTTTCGAACAATTACTTCCACCATTTCGGCTGTAGTAAAAGCTGCAAAAACCTTCTGAATAATTTGGTAAGCAATATGTTCTAACAGCAATGCAGGGGTTTTCATCACTTCTACGGCTATTTGGTACAAAATTTCATAGTTAATCGTATGTTGCAGCGTATCATTTTCTGCTGCTTTTGTTACGGCAGCCTCTACCGTAATATCCAAACTATAACGGTTGCCAATTTTCCGTTCCTCCTCATAAAAACCATGATAAGCAAAAAATTCAAGCCCCTCGAGGCTCACAGATGCGTATTGGAGAGCAATATTCATTGTATTGGAAGATAAAATTTAGTAAAAAAGCCCTTTAAGTATATTAGAGTTTATGAATAATTTGTATAACAGACTTTAGTCTGTTTTTAAGTGTTTGAAAATCAATAGCTTGCACAGACTAAAGTCTATGCTACAACAATTATTCATAAACTCTCTTGCATAAATTCCTTGTAAATAACCAAGTACAAATAATTTATATTATTGTTTAGAATAGAAATCTCATCAATAACTTGATAATCAATTATTTGCAATGGTTTTATACCAATTATAAATCAAAGATAGTTCAAAGATGTCATCTTTTTAAGAGTGTAAAACCTTTGCAATTTTACTGTTTTTACAAAATATCACATCTTTACGCATTGAACTAAATATTACTTATAAGTAAGAGTAACTAATTAATTGATAATATTGTACCACAGACTTTAGTCTGTGAGTCTTTGATTATCAAGAGATTACAGACTAAAGTCTGTGGTACATTTATTTTTTCCAATTACTTAATTGGTATTAATTAAAAGTTTACTAATTAACGTGATTTGCTTAGTGTACCGTACCTAGCCTTTGGGCTAAAAATAAGACAAGCAAAAGATGAGGTTTTACTCATTTTTTGCTTGTTTGTAAAGAACAAAAAACTACCTATCTACTTTAAAATGGCAAATCATCTGCGTCTGTAGGCAATGGCACATCATTAGGCATAGTAGGTGGTGCAGTGGCATAAGACGAAGTGGCTGGTGGCGTTGCGTCTGTAGCTCCGTCTATTCGCCAAACGTCTAAGTTCGTATAATACACCATTTCGCCTGTTTTTGACTGAAACGGCTTGCCTTTGAGGTTAAAATGCACATTTATTATTTCACCTTGTTGGTATTTGTCTAACAAACTGCATTTGTCTTGGACAAGTTGGAATTTGATATATTCAGGATATTGATTTTCTTGAATTTCTAAGACAAACTCTCTTTTTTTGAATTTTTCGGTTACTTGTTGCGTGTCATATTTAACGTGCAACTTACCTTTGGTCTGAAAAGTCGACATATTGTTGAAATAAAATAGTTTTGAACAAAAATACAAAAGAAATACCTATCTAAAAAGCACCCTCCGTTCTATTGCAGCATCTATTTCTTTGCCTGCGGTGTGTAGTTCTTCTATTTGTTGGATAATGGCAGTGCGTAGGGTTACGCCTATGACTTCTTTTTTTAGTGGCACTAAACAATTCATGCCATCGCCACCGTTGCCCAAATAGTCGTAAGTGGCTAAATAGTAAGTTTGTTCGGGTTCAATTTTCTTACCGCCCAACAAAGCCTCTACCAACTGTCCATCTGGCGTATAACGCAACTGCATATTGGAAAAAGAGGTTTTCCGAAACTGCCCTTCATACGCCAATAATTCAAAAATATCTTTGCCTTTTAGTTGGATAAGTACCAATTCATTTTCAAAGGGCATCAATTCATAAATATTGCCCAAAGTGATATTACCCGCACTAATAGGTACTCTCAAACTACCATTATTCACAATGGCAAAATCTATGTTTTTTTGTGTAGTTTTCTGTACTTGTTGGTGTATAAGGTCTGCCACAAAGTTACCCAATGTAGATTCTATGTCATTTCTTTCTGCTTTTAGCTCCTTTTTAGCTACACCAATTACCTTACTCATACGTTTTTCTATCTGCTCCTTGTAGGGTTGTATCACACGCACCATACTTGTATCTTCGGCTTGTGTGTCTGCAATAGTCAAGTATTGTACGTTTTTTTGTTGCACATACAATTTAGATTGGCAAGAAAAAAGGCAAAAAAGTCCTAAAATAGCTGTCAAAAAATAATTTTTTTTCATGTGATTGTTATTGGCTAAAACTCTGTACGATTACACTAACAGTACATTCGCCTTTAGGCGAATAGCTTTTATTGCTAAAAAGTGTAACATTCGCCTAAAGACGAATGTACTTTAATTTTGTTTGATTACTTAGCACTAACTAAACAACTCTTTAATATCCTCTTTCGTGAGTTTTTTCATAATGCTGTTGTCTGCACTCACTATGTCGTCTGCCAAGTTCTTTTTCTTTTCTTGCAGTTTCAAAATTTTTTCCTCCACAGTGTCTTTACAAATCATTTTGTAGGCAAAAACACTATTTTTCTGCCCAATACGGTGAGTACGGTCAATGGCTTGTGCCTCTACAGCAGGATTCCACCAAGGGTCAATCAAGAAAACATATTGGGCTGCGGTCAAATTAAGCCCCACACCACCAGCTTTTAGACTTATCAAAAAGACTTTGGTGTTGTCATCTTCCTGAAAATTGTTTACCACATCTTGACGGTCTTTAGTTTGTCCGTCAAGGTAAAGATACGGAATTTTGTGTGTAACCAACCGTTTTTTGACTAGTTCCAACATTCCCAAAAACTGCGAAAAAACCAAAACCTTATGATTTTGCGTAATTTCCAACAGCTGTTCTGTTAGCATTTCCAATTTGACAGACTCCTCGTCATATTTTTCCTTGTCATTCAACAAAGCAGGAGAGTCGCAAATTTGGCGAAGTTTCAATAGTCCTTCCAAAATGTTCATTTGGGCAGCAGCTACACCGTCTTCTTCTATTTTGCCCATAATCAAGTCCCGATAATGGTTCTTGAAAGCCTCATATACTTTGCGTTGTTTGGCGGGCATATCACAAAATAGTACAATTTCTGTTTTTTCAGGTAAATCTGTAGCTACTTTTTCTTTGGTTCTCCGCAAAATGAACGGATAAACAATTTTTCGCAACTCTTGTACTTTGGCTTGGTCGCCATTTTTGTCTATTGGCGTGCCGTATTCTTGCTTAAAAAATTCATAATTGCCCAGAATCCCTTTGTTCGCAAAGTTGAGTTGAGCAAATAATTCACTTGTATTGTTTTCTACAGGCGTGCCTGTCATGGTCAGGCGGTTTTCCGCTTGTAATAAATTAACAGCTTTGTACCGTTGCGAAGCCACATTTTTAATGGCTTGTGCCTCGTCCAAGACCACATAACGGAACGGAAATTTCATTAATTCCTCTATGTCATTCACCACCACACCGTAAGTCGTGATGACAAGATGATACTTCGGAAAATCCTCTAAAATATTGCTACTGCGTGAGTTACCGTAATGCACCAAAAAGTTAATGGTAGGAATAAACTTTTTAATTTCGTTTGCCCAGTTATAAATCAAACTTGTAGGCACAACAACCAAATTCGTTTTGTTCGGATATTTGTCTATTTGCCCCTTCAAAAACGTAAGCATTTGCAAGGTTTTGCCCAAACCCATGTCATCTGCCAAACAGCCTCCCCAGCCAAATTCATCTAAAAAGTTGAGCCATTGGTAGCCACCTTCTTGGTAGTTCCGCAGTTGTGCTTCTATACCCACAGGCAGTTCTACTTTTTTTACTTCGTTGAAATTCAATAACTTGCGTTTTTTATCCGCTAATTCTTTCAATAACTTACTGTCGTCTATTTCTCCCGCCAACTCGTCTAACAAAGAAAAATGTACTTTGGACAACCTCACGCCTTTTTTGTCTATTTCGCCCAATTTGAAAATAGCACTGAATTTTTCGAGCCATTCTTGCGGTAAAATGCCCAAAGAACCATCATCTAATTTCACAAAATGCTGTTGGTTCAACAAAGCCTTGCGAATATCTTTGAGATTGACCATTTGCTCCCCAAAACTCACCTCTATACTCACATCAAACCAATCTATTCCCGAACCTACTTTCCAGTTTACAGAGGGTTTATTAATGTTATATCGAAAGGCTTTCAAATTGTTATAGCCTAAAATCTCAAAACCTTTTTCTTTGTATAATTCAAAAGCATCTAAAAACCAATTATTGTCTAATAGATTTTCACTTGCCAACCAAAAACTACCATCTATGGCTATAAAATTATCGTTAGACGTGGCAATTACTTGGTACATTTCTTCTTCTAAGTCCTTATCTCTCTTAATTTTAGTTAATACACCCTTTTCTTCTACAACCAATTCCGCCTCGTCTGTAGGGCTTACTTGTTGGTCGCCATACTCCATTAATGGGGTAAGTTTTAAGTAGTCATTTTCTTCTTCCAAATACAATTTGGCATTTACTTGTTCTACATTCCGTTTTTCTCTTATCTGAAAACTTAGAGGTAATTCTACCTTACAGTTTTTCATTAACGGAATAATGATATTTTTTACTACACTTTCCCTTGCCGTTTTTGGTATGCTTAGACTTGGGTAATTGTACGCCAAACGAATAGCCGAATAGGTTTTGTAATCTTTAATAGGATAAACTTTTGTGGTCGTAAAAATGGCATGAAAAGTCAGTTGCAAAATATCCGAAGCAAAAACTTGTTGTTCTTCGTGCCAGAAAGTTGGTTTACAGTGCAAAGTACCTGCTTCATCTTCCTCAAACTGAAAATGTGCCGTAATTCCCGTTGACATCACAACCGTTTGCTCTAATCTATCAGCTTTCTGTGGTGCTGAAATGACAAAGAAAACAGTTTTTTGCTCTAATTTTTTAAATAATAAATTGTAAATTCCGTAAATATTTTGATGAACTTCTACTAAATCTTCTCCTGTAAAATGCCTTTCTTCCAAAGCATAATAGACATAAGAAGGAATTTTTACTCCTTTTTGGCGTAAAAAACGTATTAATTTTTCTGTATTGAGTTGAGAAATAGATTGCAATATTTCAAGGTCTATTTCATCTGTTAGTTTCAAATAATCAAAATTTCCGTAGTTAATACTTACACCTTTGCGTGGTTTGATGTTCCCTTTTTTGTCAATGTCCGCATACAAAGGCGTAATATCAATGTCATTGATTTGCGAGTGGTGAGATTTCATGTCCAGCACATACACCAATGTATCCGCCTCTTTTACTGCTGTAGTGGTGCTTTTTTTGGTTTCAGCGGCTGTATTGACCTTTTTAGGCAAAGTCAGGACGTTGAATTGCTCAAAAAATTTAGGCGAATTAATTTTTACTAACTTGTCATCTAAGAGATTCATCAACAACTTGCCCGCCACCACTTGAAATTCAAATTTAGCTTGCCAATGGTCTTTTAAAGTAAAGCCGTATTCCGCCAACTTTTCAGCCTTTTCTTTGTCCCAATTTTGCATCAAAGCAAAAGCCTCTGTACCGTCCTCCTCCAAGAGTTGTAATAACAAAACAGCTTTATGTAAACACAAAGGAAATGTAGTTTTTTCACCACAATTACAAGCTGTAACAAGGTCATTACCTACTTTTCGGCAGTGCATACGGTACGTTACGCCTTTGCTGAGCATCTCCCCAAAAACCTCCTGATTATTTGTTCGGGTAATTTTCACTACGCCTTTGGTGCGGTTAGTTTTGGCGGTGCGGTGCATATCGGGGTGCAGGTTCAACAAAATTTTGTGTTCCTCCAACTTCGGCAGCGTAACTGTTGCGTTGGCAGCTTCGTAGCTGCTTTGTGTGGCTTTGGTAGTGGTTTTTGTGGTAGATTTAGCTGTCTTTACAGGCGTAGTTTCGCCTGATATTTCTTTGTTGCGTCTGTCTAATAACAAAAAGGCTGCTACTTCGTGTTTGCAAAAATCGTCATACGGACAATTACAGCTACTTGTATAAGTTTTGTGGCGGTTGTCTATCAAAATTTCTACTTTGTAATAGCCTCTTGATGAGCTACTTGGTACTTTTACAATAAATTCATCTTCATTGTGCTTTAATACTTGAATTAGTTTGTGGTCTGTCTTAAAAATTTGTTGTCCTCTTTTTATTATTTCAGGGCTGGCGTATTCGTCTATGTATTCGTGTATATCTTGCATGATAGATTTTTGTATTTTTTCGCAAAAATATGAAAAAGCACTACTATTTACTTAGTTTTGAACATAAAAATTCTTAAGCTGTTTGTTTTATACTTGAACATACCCAAGTCTATTACTACAATCAATCAAGCATTATTTTATCTTCTAACTTTTATGCACTCTTCTTTCTTACATAGCCGAGAACACCAAATATTTTTTATTTTGAGTGGTATTTTCATTGTCAATGCCGTAGTTGCGGAGTTGATAGGGGCAAAGATATTTTCTTTAGAACAATTTTTAAACGTACCTCCTGCCCAACTTACGCCTATTGAGGGTTTTACACTCAATTTTGATATGAGTGTAGGTGTAATCATTTGGCCTGTCGTTTTCATTATTTCCGACCTTATCAACGAATATTTTGGGCGTGAAGGTGTCAAAAAAATCAGTTATACCACCGTAGGACTCATAGTCTATATGTTTGTCATTGTATTTTGTGCCACCAAACTACCTCCTGCCGACTTTTGGCTAAATAACAATGCCACAGACGTACAAGGGGCAGCTTTTAACATAGATTTTGCTTATACAAAAATCTTTACGCAAGGGCTAAACATTATTATTGCCTCTATCATTGCGTTTTTAGTGGGGCAGTTAGTAGATGCTTATACGTTTCATTGGTTGCGGATTTTCACCCAAAACAAAAGAAAATGGTTGCGGGCTACGGGTTCTACGATTATTTCACAGTTTTTCGACAGTTTTGTGATTTTGACTATAGCCTTTTATTTCTTGGGAAATTGGTCTTTGCAACAAGTCATTGCTGTTGGTATTGTGCAATACACTTACAAACTAACAATGGCTATTACCTTAACTCCTGTCATTTATTTTTGTAATAACTTGATAAGAAGGTATTTAGGAGAAGAAAAAGCAGATAGTCTGGTAGAAAAAGCTACATTTGGCGGGCAGGCTTAAAATAGTTTTTAATGAATAAAGGTTAATAGTATTTTTGTAAATGTAAAGATGTAATCTTTTTAAAAGATTACATCTTTACATTTACAAAAATCTAATCAATAAATTGATAATCAATAACTTAAAATAATTTTTAATTAAAAATTTACTAAT
>CANGYA010000165.1 GCA_947457925.1 Cytophagales bacterium
CTATGAAATCTTAGAGGGTTTTTTGTCCGAACTCTTAAAGTTTGATGTAAGTATAGAGGCTATTTTGGAGAGTGAAAGCAACAAAGAAACCGAATACGCCAAGTTTAACCGAGTGGATATTTTGGCACGTACCTAACAGGGCTAAGCATTGCAGAAATAGAGGCAATTCGCAATGAACTACAATAAAATTACCCATAAATTTTTTGTTGCAACTCCTTAAAATAAGCTGCCGAATGCCTCAAACGGCTACCATACCACGAAAATAGCTCACCATCTACGACCATAACATTTGCTTGTGGACAAAGTGCTTTGAAGGCTGCAATATGTTTATCGGCAAAGGGATAGGGTTCTGAAGACAAAAAAATATAGTCAGGTGCTAAGGTTGCTATTTCTTCGGCAGTTAGTACAGGGTAACGGCTACCCTGCACAACATTCAGAAAACCAGCCACTTGTAGCATTTCATTGATAAAAGTGCCTTGCCCTGCCACCATATACGGCGACTGCCAGATAAAATACAATACTTTGGCTGTATTGGCTACTTGTCGCAAACCTGCAAAATTGGCTTTTATTTCGTCAATAATTTGCCCTGCTATTTCGTCTTTATCCGTTATTGTTCCCAAATTTTTCATCATTTGGTAGGCATCTTGTAGAGTTACAATATCACTGCACCAAACGGCATAGTCTTTTTGCAAATTTCTGATACCCTCCTCGTAATTTTCTTCTTTATTTCCAATTATCAAATCTGGGGCTAACTCCTTTATTTTATCAAAATTGAATTGTTTTGTACCGCCTATTTTGGTTGTTTTCTTCCAAAAATCTTTGGGGTGAATACAAAATTTGGTAATGCCTACCACTTGTGCTTGTAGCCCTATGTCTATCAAAAATTCTGTTTGGGAAGGTACTAAAGATACAATTCTTTGCGGTATTTTTTGTAAATGAATGGTGTGTTGGAGGTGGTCTGTGAATGTGTGCATCTTCTAAATGAGTAGAAAGAAAATTAAATTACTTTTTTCTTAGTGAACTTGTGTGCTTGTGGTTCATTAATAACATCTAAACCCTATAAAGGTAATAATCCTTCATAGGGTTTAGATATTGCTATAAAATTAATTATAAATTTTTGTGGTACAATGGCTAAGATTACACCGTAACTACTCCTGTAGCTGCTTGGGCTTGTACCGTAGCTCTTACGATTACATTGGTTTTGAGGGAGTTAGACACAAAACATTTTTCTTTAGACTTTGCCAAAATCCTTTCCATTTTCGGTAAGTTATCATCATTAGGCAGTACAATCATAGGGACTAATTCTATTTCACTTACCCACATCACCCCATCTGTTTGCTCCAATTTTCCTACTGCTTCAATACTAAACTGCACCACAGGCACTTTAGAGGCTTCGGCTATTGCCATAAAAGTAGCCATGTAACAACTGCTTACAGAGGCAACCAATAAATGTTCAGGCGACCAAATACCTGCAACACCTTTGGGGAATTGGGGTGGTGTGGCTACTTGCAGGTCTTTGTGTGGCAGTTCGGGTGAAGACAGCCAACCAATACGGTCTTGCTCCCAAGCGAGGTTTATGGTATAATAATGTGCTTGTTCCATAATCAATTTGATGTTTGTTAGTAATATTTGAGTTTATACTAACCAAACTGTTCTACTTATTAATTAGTTCATATTTTATATTTAACAATAGCTATATGTATATCAAAATACAAACTACGCTAATAATTAAGCCCGCAAAGAAATTTGATATAGCTAAAAAGTTTGTTAGTTTTACAAAAAAATGATGTAAGAATGTTGCTTCAAACTGTGCCTATCAGATATTTTTTGTTGTGGATACTGCTCTCTACCTTGCTGTCGAGTTGCCAAATTTACCACAATATCACTGCCCGATACAATGGTTATTTTTTAGCTAAAGAAAAGATGTTGGAGGCAGAAACCGCCTTAGCCACCACCCAACAAGACAATTACAACGAAATTTTGCAGGTATATACCAAAATAGACACTCTCAAAACGGCTTCGCAGAAAGGAGCATTTGAGTATGTGGTCAAAACGGCATCTATTCCTATCCAAAGACACCCCACCAGCAAATGGAAAGACTACTGTTATTTGTTGGTAGGCAAAGCCCGTTTATACATGGGAGATTTTACCAATGCGACCAATACTTTTAAGTATGTAAATACAGAAAGTAGCAACCCCGATGCCCGCCACCAAGCCCTTAATTGGTTGTTGCGTAGTTTTATAGAAATGGAAGAATGGCGAAATGCCGAGTATGTAGCAAGTTTTATGAGCCAAGAACCTTTGATTAGCATAGAAAATGCAAGGGATTTTTACCTCAATATGGCACACTACCACCGCACACGCAACCAATATGCCCCTGCTGCTGCTTATTTAGAAAAAGCATTGCCAGATGTGAAAAAGAAAGAAATGAAACGGAGAGTATTGTTTATTTTAGCCCAAATTTATGAAAAATTAGGCGATAACAATAAAGCCTACGCCTACTACAACGAATTGTTGCGTAGTAACCCTAACTATGACATGGAGTTTGTAGCCAAACTAAGTGCCTCTGGTACGGTAGATTTTTCTAACCCAGATGCCATAGAAAAAGGTGAAAAATATTTGGAAAAACTCTTAAAAGACGATAAAAACATAGAATTGAAAGATAAAATCTATGCGAAAATGGCAATTTTTGAACTCAACCGCAAAGAGTACAACAAAGCCATAGAGTTTTTAGAAGAAGCTATTTTTTACTCAAAAAGCAATAGTGTAAAAGCAGATGCCTTTGCACAAATGGGAGATATTTACCACGATAATTTGCATAATATAGAGAAATCTTCTGCAAGTTATGATAGTGCCTTAGCTTTGGCAGACAAAAAAGCCGAAAACTATAAAGCTATTGACCGTAAGCACCGCATTTTACAGAAATTGGCAAAGCCCTATTTAAACGTACAACAAGCCGAAAGATTATTGCTATTGGCAGAAATGGACGACAGTGAAAGAAGCCAATATGTAACTACGGAAATTACAAAAGAAAAGCAAGCTATTGATAATCAATTAGCTAAGGAAAGCAAACGCCAAGAACAACGCAAAAAAGAACAAGCATTATTGGCAGTAAACCAAAGCAATGCGAACAACTTTAATGCAGCCAATGCCCAAAACAATACGATTAATACGCCTTCGCCCAATGCCTTACCGAGTTTAACAAGTGGCGGTGGTAGTTTTTATTTCTACAATGCCAACCAAGTACAAAATGGCAAAACAGAGTTTTTTAAAACTTGGGGCGAAAGACCTCCTGTGGATAATTGGCGTTTGTTAAGTCGCATACCCGCAGCTGCACAAAGCAATTTTAAGGTCAATGATTATCTCTACAATACAACAAGTACGTTGGACAGTGGAAAAAGTGCAACTAAAACCAAACCCGAAGACCTAAAATATGCAAGTGTACGCCCAAAGGCAGCACGTTTGGCAGAAATTCCAGATAGCAAAGCAGGAAAAGACAGTTTGAAACGTATCATGCAAGAAAATCTATTTTTGGCGGGCAAAATTGCTTATGAAGATTTATTGGATTACCCCAAAACTATAGGCTTTTTCGAGAAGTTTGTTAATCAATATGCACCTACGAGCAATACGCCAGAGGCATTGTATATTTTGCAAAAGATTTGTGCAGAAACCAAGACTTGTGATGCTACCATTTACCAACAACGCCTGCGTGAAAAATTTGCGAAGTCTGTTTATACCAAACTCTTAGACAATAAAAATGCTTTGAGCAATAGCCAAAAAGACAATGCAGAAGCCGAAAAATTATATATGACAGCTTACACAGCCTACCAACTAAAGGACTATGCACAAGCCCAAACAACTTTGGCAGCTATACAACAACAATATGGCGAAAACTCTTACCAAGACAAAATTTCTCTGTTGCAAGCCATGATTTTAGCCAAAACCAGCACCGACAAAACAGCCATAGAACAAGCCTTGACAGATTTTTTGGAGTTGTATAAAGACAGTGAACTCAAAGGTTTTGCCGAAAAAATGTTGGCAACTTTGAAGGGGAAATAAATGATAACAACAATAGACTTCTTGCGAAAAGTCTAAAAAGATGAACCCCACAAGGGCTTTAAGCCCTTGTGGGGTTGCTTCGAGATGTTTAAGCAAGACGACATCTAAAGACAAAAAAGATTTTGGTAAATCCTCAAGCCTTACTAATCAAATACTCAAAGCAAATCCGTTGTTTGTCAATCCTTTTTGGCAGGAGCTAATTTTATGCTCAATATTGTTGCACTTAATTTATTAACAATTCTAATCAACAGATTTATGAAAAAAGTAATAGGTGTTGTAGCTACATTAGCTATTTTGGTGGCTACAGGTTTTAAATCTCCTACTGGGGAGGTGTGTTTCAAGGTAAAAAATGATACAGGTGGCAGTGTTACCTTGCACACAGGCAAAGGTACAGCCCCCATGAACAATGGTACACAAAGAGAATTTTGTATGGAAGAAGGCTCAACCTTACATATAGCTGATAAGGGCAGAAAAGGCAAAGTAGTAGTAGAAGTAAGCAGCAGTGTAAGTGGAAAAGTCATCAAATTGTCTTCTGTTATGTAATCATTTGGTGTTTAATGAAGTAATTGTCGTAAGCTATTGGTTTTTATGAAACTAATAGCTTTTTTATTTGTCTTAAAATCAATTAGTTATATTATTTTATTTTAAAAACAGAGTAACAAACTGTTAAATAGCTATTTGTTAAAATTTGTCAATTCAAAATCCCTTTTCGTTAAGCCGTTAAGTCTTATCATTGCTTAGTTAATTTTTTTTGTCAAAACCGTAAAAAACTTACAAGTTTGCAATGTCAAAAGCAAGCACACAAACAGGGCTTGTAATTACTTACTAAGTTTTCGGATATTATGACTTCATCTTTTTTGAAATCCTTTTTCTACTCCTACTTATTGCTCACTCTTTCTGTTGGAAGTGCTTTGGCACAAAACCTCAACCAAAATCAACAAGTCAAAAGTTTTGCAGACGGCGACTATACTGCCTTCAAATTTGATGACAGCAAAAAAATAGTAGCAGGTGGCAAGGCTTGGGGTGTAAAAATCATTAAAAGTAGCCAACAAGACGGCACAGGTAGCCCTATTGTTACAGAATTGGTACTGAACCGAGCAGGTATTATAGAAGAAAACTATAAACCAGATTTGCCTAACCACCCCGCCTATTTTACAGGGGAAGGCATTAGAGTTATGTTTTTTGACGGTAAACTTTTTTACTACGCTTGGAAAAGTGCAGCAGCAGAAATCAAATATATCTTAGTGCCAAATGGTGGCAGTGTATCGGGCAAGCATGATGAGTGGAAAAGCAAAGTAGAAAACTATCAAAATACAGTATTGGCAGACCAAAAAAATGCACGTGAAGCCATTGTTTCTGCCAAACAAGCAGCCGAAAATGCCGAAAAATTGGCAAATTCTACACAAGGTAAAAAAGTAAAAGCCCTCAAAGTAAAGTGGATAGCTACGCCCTCTGCATGGGGACACCTCAGCAAACTAAAATATGGTATAGAAGCCGAATTAGCAGATGGTAAAGTCTTGAAAACAAGCAATTTGGGCGGGAAATTGCCTTGGGACGACTTCAATATAGAAGTAGAAGGGGCAGAATTTGGCGAAGAAGAACTTACGGTGTGGTTAGATTCAGACAAAATTCCTACTGATAAAGTCCAAGTTACGGCTACAGCCAAACATGACGGAAGTATAAAGACAGTAGCTGCCTTAGATGTGCCTTATACAAGTGCAGTTAAATTGAACTACGGTGGTGGCGAAGGTGGTCGTGTAAATATTTATGCAATGGCAGGTTATAGAGGTGGTGATGGTAAAAACTTGATTGTCAATGCGATAAGTGGAAAAACACAAAGTGGCAAGTCTATTATCAAAGTAGAAATTCAAGATGCAGGCACAGGCGAGGTATTAAATAAATTAAAATTATCTCCTAATACTGCCCTTAGTATCAATGTGATAGGCGGAAATGGTAGCCATGGTAACGAAAATACGAAAGCAGGTAATGGTGGTAACGGTGGTAATGTAACACTCAATCAAGACCCGTCAGTAGTAGGTTTAAACATTTCGGTTGTGAATACTGGCGGAGTAGGCGGTAAAAATAAAGATAGACCAAGTATGAGTGGTTCGGCAGGTAGCACAGGCAGGTATGAAGTTCGTAAACAAGCTGTGAGTTTGAGTTGGTAAACCTTCATTTTATTTTTTATTACAAAAATCATTGTTAAAAATTTAAACCTAAACATACATTTATGAAATCCTTAAAATTTAGTTTGGCGGTTTTATGCCTTTCGGGTTGTTTAGTAGTGGGTACAACTACTGAAAGCCATGCACAGTTTGGTAAGTTGAAAGATAAATTGACTGGTGGTGGCGGTAGTGGCGAAAAGAAAGAAGGTAAGTTGGCTGACCCTTACGCAGAAAATTTTGAAGACCCTTCTGGTACATCTGGAGCATATAACTTATTGATTGGTGGAGAAGTACCGCAAGGTTTGGGTAAAAGATTACAGAAAACCTATAAAATCAAATTTGCCGAAAAAGAAAATGGAGAGTTTGTCAATAAGTTATGGGTGTATATGACTAAAGATGGTCAAAATATGGAGTTCAGATTGGACGACAAAATGACTAAGAAGATGGGGGGCAGAGTGTTTCGGACTACAGATTTTCATTCTATTTGGTTGGTGGAAGTAGAAAAAGGAATGTTTTTGGAAATACACAATGAAAGTACACACAGAGAACAGTTGGACGGTTCTGAAAAAGCTGAAGATGTGTACGCCAAAAATGCAGCAAAATTAGAAGGTTGGGACAAAGACGTAGCCAAAGCAAAATTTGATGCCATGTTTAAGTCTGGGGCGAAAAAAGATGCTGCTAAGTTGAAAGAAAGATTAATGGAATACAAAGCATATAAAGAGAATGTAGGAAAAGTAGTGTTTGTACCACATTTTAGCGTATTCAACTATCAATATACAGACAAACCAACAGAAGACCCTACAAAATTCATCAAATCGCAAAGTATGGGTAAACCTTTGTACTGGGGAGCTTACTTAGATATGCCTTTAAGTACAAGTTGTGGTGCGGACTGTGAAAGAAACGTGGTGTATGAAATGAACGGAATTAAGGCAGACAGAGTAGCTTTACGCAACAGTGATGCTAAATGGAACAAAATGATTAAGAAAAAAGAAGCTGAAGAAAAATTCTGTTTGAACAGTGGTTATCAGTTGTGGAGTCCTTCAGAAAATATTATGGATTATGCCTTCGCAAAAGTTTTGTATGAAAACAAAGCCAATTTCAAAAAAGGACAAACATACAAATTGACTGCTACTGTTTTCGGAAATCGTGATGGAAATAACACAGAAAAAGTGGCAGAAGGTTCTATCAATTTAGTGTGGGACGATGAAGCAATTAAAGTAATGGAAGAAAGAATTTTCAAAATGTTCAGAGAGTTTTTAGACGAATAAACCTTTGGACTACAAAAGTTTAAGTAGAAATAGGTTAATGAAGGTAATTCATTGATTTTCCTGATGACAACAGACTATCTCCTTTGGAAATAGTCTGTTTTTTTATTTAAAATGGTTTTGTTAGGTTTAAAAAACTACTTCAAAATATAATTTTTGTACTCACCAATGATATAGCCCCCCGTTAGTTTTTCAATCGTTTTTTTAAATTTATCTTTAAAAGAATAATGGTTGTAAGTCATATCTCTTTCAAACTGCCAATTTTTTTGTTGAATACGGTCTTGCATCACAGCAGGGTGAGTGCCAGTAAACTTGGCTAAAGCATCTACTTGGCTATAATCAAACTCTATTTGCTTGACAACGTGCTTGTCTAACCATGCGTCTTCATGCCAATACTTATTAAAGTTTTCTTGTTTGCGTTGCATGGCTTCGGGTGTTTTTACCCAACCGTAGTGATACATATACGCATCTATTAGTTTGACGGTTAGTTTTTGGTTATTCCCTTTCCTAAAACCTTGTGCGTCTTTGTAGGAGTAAATTTCAGGTAAATTTCGCACTACTCGTATTTCTCGCCTGTACCACCTGTACGAACTGCCGATATAGTCATAAGAACCATAAAAGTGCAAATAATTGAACAATAAACCGTCTATGTTTTTGTCTTGGAGGTGTTCTTGCATAGCTTGGCGAATAGTAGGCAGGTATTTTTCATGCACCACCTCATCGCCTTGTATATAAAAAATCCAATCTGTATCAGCCGTTACAGCTCTTAGGGCTTTGTTCGTTTCTTGGGCAAGTACCGCACCACCTTCTCGCAAATTGTCGTCCCATACGGTAGGCAAAATTTTGATTTTTTCGGGGTCAATATTTTGTATCAACGCAAGAGTTTCGTCTGTAGAATTACCAACAGCTACCACAAAATCATCACAAATAGGCAAAATAGACCGTATAGCCTCTACGATTGGGTAATCATATTGAATAGCATTGCGAATAAAAGAAACACCTGTTACTTTCATGGTGGAGAATTGAGAAATTAATAAATTTTTTGTGAATATAAATCATTTTTCTGCCTCACACAAATTTAGACTTGATGCAAGGTGTTCTTTACCTACTCCCAATCTCCCACAAAGACGCATACAAGCCTATACTAACTAAATGGTTTTCTACTTAGTTGCTCTTATTTAACGATTTTGTCCACTTGGGTACAAGCCCTCTTAAACCCATATCTACTACATTCTCACCAGCTTCTTTATCTACGTCCCAACGTCCATTGGCATTGACATCTACCCACTCAAAACTATTGTTTGTTGAAAGGTACATATCAAGAAAAATATGCTCCTGTGGTTGGCTATCAACAATAAGTTTGGTAGCAAATTTTCCTGTGATAACACAAGAGCCAGCAGGAATAGGGGACGTTGCAAATAATGGATTGGGTACAGTTGTAGCACCCGCAGGACTTTGCCCTGTTTGTACTCCAGAAATAGACTCAAATCCCCAATAACCTTGTTTTTTATTGCTATTTACAAGCACCATTTGGTTTTTAATCTTATAGGTGTCAATAAAAGTATTGAAGCCCACAAAACTTGCAATCGTACCTGTGTAGGCTTGTCCTGCGTAGTAGAAGGTTATATCATAATTTTGATAAGAAACAGATAAACGTACCCACTCATACTCTCCTTTAGGTATCTTTTTAAGAGGTATTTTTAGGTATATTTCTCCTGATTTTCTTATAATACTTTTTGTAAAGTCTATGGCAGTAGCTCCTCCCTTGCGGCTTTCTGGAGCATGATACACAACAGCTCCACCGCCCAATGGCGTATAAGCATTAGGAGCTAACTCTAAATAATGGGCAGCAATGCCATTAAAAATAGGGTGTTGCCCTGCATGACCAACTGGAAGTGGCTTAGGTTGTCCGTCATTACCCAATCTTATTTGATTACTGTCTAAGAATATCCGCACAACTAATTGAGGACTTTTATTAGGTAGTGCTACTAAATCAGACGCATAAAATTGACTTAGTAGGAAATAATATAATCCAAATAGTAAGTTCATTAATTGGTAGTATTATGTTAGTAATGTATTGAAAGTTAATTAATTAAAATCAGCCTAAATTTTATGTCTTTAAAGCAATAAAAATGTCTAAATCTCCCACAATGACGCATACAAGCCCGTAACTATTTCTGCCATACGTACAAAATCTAAGGAGTCTATGGTGTCTGTGGTTTGGTGATAGTTTGGGTTACGGAAAAATGCTGTGTCTGTAATCATCAGGGCGGGGTAGCCCATTTTCCAATAACTTTGGTGGTCAGAAAAATCTATCCCTCTTAGGCTTTCGGGGGCATTGATAGATTCCACAGGCACTTTACTGTATTTCAACAAACCTTTTTTCAGTTGTTTAACCAAACTTCTGTCTTTAAAATTGCCTACTACGGCTATAAAATTGCCTACTGTTGGGTACACCGCCTTTAATAAGCCCACAGGGTACTCTTGCGAATTGGGGGCATCTGAAAAATAGCCCAACATTTCCAAACAAATCATCAATTTTACGTTTACTCCCTTGTCTTTCAGGCTTTTAGCATGAACATAGCTGCCCATGTTGCTTGTCCTAAAATTGGGTGGTTCTTCTAAACTGTATGCCACTAACTCTATAGTATAAGGCAAAGGTTGCGTATTTTGCTCCAACAGCGTGGCTATTTCTAATAAAGCTGCTACGGCACTCCCGTTGTCGTCTGCTCCTGCTTGGTCACCGCATACGTCATAATGTGAACCAATCACAATTCTTTGGGCAGTGGTAGCCGTATCGCCAAAAATAGCTATGATGTTCTGAAATTTTTTGCCTTTTACCTCAAAATACTGCCTTGTTACAGTGGCTTTTTTACATTTTTCTAACTGAAAAGCTATGTAATTGGCTGCAGTGTCCAATGATTGCGGATTGTCAAAAGACCTTGCAGGTTGAATGTCCGTCAAAAAATCTACGTGCTGATACAGTCTATCTTTGGAGGCTTGTAACGTAGGACTTGTATAGGTAATAGGCGTAATTATTGGGTTTTTAATGTAAATATAGGCAGTTAGCACCACACCTACACACAACACTCCTACCCCTGAAAGAATAATCGTAAATAAAGAAGCCATGAATTAACAAAACATGATAAAAGTGTAGTTTATATTTGTGTAAAACTTGTGAATAAACCACAAGGACACAAGTTCACTAAGAAAAAATAGTAATTTATTTTTTCTTTTTACTTAATAACTAATATTTGCTAAAAGTAGCAAACAAGCTGCAAAAAAGTTTAGTATTTTCGCACAAAATCAAACAATATTCTTGTATGCCCTATATAGCTACTTCTTTTAAAGACCTTTGGGTTTTTGAGCCAAGAGTTTTTGAAGATTCAAGAGGTTATTTCTTTGAAAGTTTCAACCAACAGCAATTTGAAACAGCTACAAATTTAGCCGTTCAGTTTGTGCAAGACAATCAATCTCTTTCGCAATATGGCGTAGTGCGTGGTTTACATACGCAGTGGGGAAAGGCTGCACAAGCCAAATTGGTTAGGGCATTGAGTGGTACAGTCTTAGATATTGTGGTAGATATTCGCCCCAACTCTACAACTTTTGGCAAATCTTTTAGCATAGAACTTTCTGGCGAAAACAAGAAACAGTTGTTTGTGCCGCGTGGTTTTTTGCATGGTTTTGTGGTGTTGTCTGAAAAAGCAGAGTTTTTTTACAAGTGCGACAACTACTATGCCCCACAAGCCGAAGGTGGCGTATTGCTTACAGACACAGACTTAGCCTTAGATTGGCGAGTACCCACAGACAAAATGATTGTTTCGGACAAAGACCAAAAACTTCCTACTTGGAAAGAGTTTTTAGGGGTATTGAATACACAAAAAGACATTGCTTAAATAATAAAATGAACCCCACAAGGGTTTATAGTATCGTGCTTTAAAAACTTATAGCAAAACTAATTTCTTTCAGAGAAAAAAGTTGATAGTATTCAAGAAGTTCTCTAAAGATGTCATCTTTTGAAAAGATGACATCTTTAGAGAACTTCTTGAATACTAAGTATAACAATTTA
>CANGYA010000166.1 GCA_947457925.1 Cytophagales bacterium
GCATGAAGTTTACGTTTTATGACGAAAACAACACGCCTTTGTATTCGGAAACAATGGCGGTGGGGAATATCAGCCCTGCTGCGTGGGGTCGTTTGGTACAAAAGTACGACATCACCCAAAACGGTACGATAGAGGTAGAATTATTTAACTACAACACAACCCCCGCCTATTTCGACGACTGGCACATAGAACTGACCGAAAACAGCAAACCCGAAATAGTACAAGAAGTTCACTATGACCCTTGGGGACTTGTGATGGAAGATGAGAGTTATTTTGCTCCTGTTTCTCCTGCCAACGGTGCGGATTTGTTCAATGGTAAGGAACTCCAAACCTTTGCAGATTTGAATTTTTATGATTATCATTGGCGGCAATATGACCCGCAGTTGGGGCGTTGGCACTCACCTGACCCTGCCGACCAGTTTCATGGTATTTCGGGGTATGCGTATTGTGCGAATAATCCTGTGATGTTGAATGACCCTGATGGGAGGGTAGTGTGGTTTGTGCCTATTTTGATAGGTTTGGGTAAGGCTATAGCTATTGGAGCAGGAATCAGTGCAGCTACTTATACAGCAAGTGTGGCATTTAGTCAGGGTGGATTTAATAACTGGTCTTGGTCTGGTTTTGGTAATGCAGTTTTGCAAGGAGCTATTTCAGGTGCTATAAGTTACGGTGTAGGTTCTATATTTGGCGGAGTTGGGGCAAGTTTTAATGTAGGCAAAGAATTATCAAGAGCATACGTACATGGTTTTGCTAATGGTATGGTTTCAGAGTTTTCTGGTGGTAGTTTTATGTCAGGTTTTGCTTCGGGTGCATTTGGGAGTTTTACAGGTTCTTTGACTGGTATAATAGGCAATCCCGCTTTGCAGGTAGGTGTATCTGCCTTAGCGGGTGGCGTTGGTGCAGAAATAAGTGGGGGAAATTTCTGGTTGGGCTTTGCAACAGGTGGTATTATTGCAGCAACTAATCATTTGATGCATCAAGACCCACCAACTTATGAATACAATGGTAAAGTATATACTTCTAAAGCAGAATTATATAGTGCTATTTTAGCAGACCAAACTATGGAACAATCAGGGATTAAAGATATAATGGCTGGTGCTGCCGTTATAAGTGGTCAACCTTTATTACAAAAAAGATTTATAGCTAAGGGAAGTTCTCACGGTACATCGCTAGCTTCTACTTTTTTCAATAAAATTTTGCCATTCAAAAGTCCAGTCAGAATACCAACTCCTATAGCCAATTCATCAAGAATTGGATTTGCTATGACTAAATCAGTTGGCAAAATTGTAGGCAGGTGGATTCCTTTTGTTGGCTGGGGAATATTAGCATATGATGCTGGTAAAATTCTTTATAACACACAAATTATTTACAATAGAATTACACAAAACAGATAGCCATGCAGTTACACCACGATTTACAAAATTTCATTTCTTCTGAAACAGGCATTAATCAAAAAAAAATATTGCCAAGTAGCAGATTGCGTGAGGATTTGGGCTTAGACGCTGACGATGCTTTTGAATTTTTGCAAAAATTTGGCGAAAGATATAAAGTTGATATGTCTAACTTTAATTTTGAAGCCTATTTTAGCAAAGAAGGGGTTGAATTATTGTCTGCTTTATTTATTCTTTTGCGTATTAAAAAATCTGTTATGCTCAAATCACTGACTACAGCAGATTTAGAGGTTGCAATAGAAAAAGGGATTTTAGTATAACTCTCTTTTTTTCATAATATGGTTTTGCTCCCCCATTGTCTGTAGAGTCAGGCTTTAGCCGTCCTCTACGGACTTTTGTAGCAAATCTCCATATTTGGGTGTGGTACAAGTAGGCGAACAAAAAGCCCCATTGGTACAAGCAAATTTCTTGGCAGCTATTCCGTTATTGAAAAAACTGTTTGTGAAACAGCCACCCCAAACGGTCAAAGTTCCTGAACCTACACCACAACCCGAATGGTTTAACACAGGGGCTGCGGGCATGAAGTTTACGTTGCATGACGAGAACAATACCCCTTTGTATTCGGAAACAATGGCAGTGGGGAATATTAGCCCTGCTGCGTGGGGTCGTTTGGTACAAAAGTACGACATCACCCAAAACGGTACGATAGAGGTAGAGTTATTTAACTACAACACTACCCCCGCCTTTTTCGACGACTGGCACATAGAGCTGACCGAAAACAGCAAACCCGAAATAGTGCAAGAAATAGCTTACGACCCTTGGGGTTTGTTTATGGAAGATGAGAGTTATTTTAAAGATGAAAGTGGTGTAACTCCCCCTTCGGGGGCTGGGGGGCTGTTGCTTTTCAATAGAAAAGAGTTGCAGACTTATGCAGATTTGAATTTATATGATTATCATTGGAGGCAGTATGACCCGCAGTTGGGGCGTTGGCACTCACCCGACCCTGCCGACCAGTTTTATGGGATTTCGGGCTATGCCTATTGTGCGAATAATCCTGTAATGCTGACTGACCCTGATGGGAGAATTGTACCATTATTGGCAGCTGCTTTTCTATTGTTCACAGATACTGGCTATGATATTCAAAAAGCTGTTCTTCCAATAGCAGTCCATGTTGATTTATCTTTGGGTTCTCATAGTACAGGACTAGGATTTGATATGTCAGTAGGCATACCGCAAATATTTCCTATCAGTTATAGGGTGGAAGTTGGAGCTACTTATTATCTTAATAGAATAGGAGGTTATGGAGCAGGTTGGCAAACTCGTATAGGTGCAGAATGGGGCATTGGGATTGCAGGTTGGGGAATACGGTATGGAGGCACACAATACAGAGACTTTGATATGGAAGGCAATTTAGAATCCGACCAAGTGGTTCATAGAGCCAAAGTAGGTAATGCTATATTTAATCTGATGTATGAAAATGATACAAGAGAATCTTTTCCTGTTTTATCGGATTTACCTTTTTTACCTTCACTAAGAGATATGGCAACAGGTGGCTCAAGTGATAGGTACAGAACAGCAAGAGGCAGAGTAAGGCTTGGGCTTTTTGAAGCTGAGATGATGTTACATACAGGAGAACCTAATGGGGTAGATCCGACTACAGGAGCCTTTTTTACTGGAGGTAGTATTAATGACCCACGCAGAAGTAATGGTATTCTTTCTTTTAGTTTTGGCGGGTTTTTAAAAATTGGGTGGGATTCGGAAAATATACGCCATACTTTCCAAAACCACTTTGCACATGACTTTATGAATGGTGGTAATAATGGTTCTGCCTATCCTTGGATATTAAGAACCAATCGTAATTCAAGCTTCTTTTTTCAATTTGGAGGTTTTTAAAAAATATTAAACTTATGAAAAGACTATTTTATAGCATATCATTAATTGGTTTTATAATATTTATTTCTAATTCTTGCAAGTTATTAGGTTCATGTGAAGATGAAAAATTTTCAACCTCAAGAACTCTGTATACTGGTAGTCAATTAAAAATAAATGGTTATTATTATGGCGATACTATAATAACTGAAGGTAGAACAACAGAGGTGCGTGCAACCTATTTCTTTCAAAATGGTATAGTTGCATTTGGTGGAGGAGAATTACAAAAGTTAAGTTTATCTCAATCACTTTTAGCTGATACTGAAAGCTTGAAGAAAGTTAAAATACTTTGGGGAATATTTAGAATTGAAGGTACTAAACTAATCATTGAAAGGTGGTTACCACGGCAATTTGATTGTTTAGATGCCATTCAAGATGAAGCTCAAATACTAAATGATAGTACTTATTTGTTAAAAAGAACAAACAAAATCTATCGTTTTCGTGCTTCATCTGTCAAACCTGATAGCACCAATAATTTTATTAAATAGTTTTTTAGAAACAGTAGGGTAAAATTTTATTTGCTCTACTGTTTTAGTTTTGGTGGCTTCTTTCGTATTGGCAGAGATTCAGAGGATATGCGACATACATTTCAAAATCATTTTGCTCACGATTTTATGAATGGAGGTAATAATGGTTCTGCTTATCCTTGGATTCTACGTACCCGTAGAGATTCTCGTTTCTTTTTTCAATTTGGGGGTTTTTAAACATTTTAAAATTATGAAAAAATCATTTATTTGTCTGTTTTTAGGACTTTTTTTAGCAGGAATTAGCAATTCCTGCGAGTTTTTAAGAGTGTGTGAAGATGATAAACTCTCTACCACTAGATTACCCTACAATGCTAATGATTTAAAAATTAATGGGTTTTATTATGGAGATACAGTTATTTCTCAAAATAAACCCATAATATATGTAAATTACTTTTTTCGGAATGGAATTGTTATTTTTAATTCTATGAGTTTAGATAACATAGCCTTACCTACCCCAATACTTTTTGCAGACTCCACCCTCCTCAAACAATCAAAATCTTCTTGGGGTTTATTTAAAATAGAGGGTAATAAGCTAATTATAGAACAATGGATACCACAGTATGGGGGGTGTTTAAAAGCAGTAAAGGAGGAAACTCAAATTTTAAATGATACTACTTACTTGCGGAAACGTACTAATACACTCTATCATTTTAAAGCTTCGTACTTCAAACCTGATAGCACTAATAATTTTATTAAATAACCACTCAACCAGCGTATGCTTTTGTTTACGCTGGTTTGTTTGTAAATGACCCAAAACAAAGTAATGGTATTCTTTCGTTTAGTTTTGGTGGCTTCTTTCGTATTGGCAGAGATTCAGAGGATATGCGACATACATTTCAAAATCATTTTGCTCACGATTTTATGAATGGAGGAAACAATGGTTCAGCCTATACTTGGATTCTACGTACTCGTAGAGATTCTCGTTTCTTTTTTCAATTTGGGGGCTTTTAAACAATAGATAGGTTATGAAAAAAAAGTTAATTATTTTTATTCTTTGCTTGTTCTTTACAGCAGCAAATTATTCTTGTCGTTTATTAGGTTTATGCGAACCTGAAAAGTTGTCTTTTGCAAGAATTAATTTTTTAGGTACACAATTGAAAACACAAGGCTATTATTATGGTGACAGTATTTTTTCAGAAGGAGAATACTCTGTAAAAGTTGTGTTACTATATAAAAATGGCATTTTTCTAAATAACTACCCTATCAAATTATCAAAATTTTTCTTTGAACCACAGCTCCCAATTGTAAGTAGTGAGGTATTAAATAATAGGCAATACCATTGGGGCATATTTAAAATTGATAATCAAAAATTAACACTTGAATATTGGAATCCCTCTTTTGATGGATGTCCAAAAGTAGTAAAGGAAGAAGCAGATATTTTGAATGATACTACTTTTGTAATCAAAGGTAAAAATAAGATTTATCGTTTTCGTGCTTCTTTGGTAAAACCTGATAGCACCAATAATTTTATCAAGTAAATTCCCCTGTTGTCCGTAGAGTTAGGCTTGAGCTGTACTCTACGGACTTCTTTTAGCAAATATCCATATTTGGGTGTGGTACAAGTAGGCGAACAGAAAGCCCCATTGGTACAAGCTAATTTTTTGGCAGCTATTCCATTATTGAAAAAACTGTTTGTGAAACAGCCACCCCAAACGGTAAAAGTTCCTGAACCTACACCACAACCCGAATGGTTTAACGCAGGGGCTACGGGCATGAAGTTTACGTTGTATGACGAAAACAACACGCCTTTGTATTCAGAAACTATGGCGGTGGGGAATATCAGCCCGTTTTCGTGGGGGCGGTTGGTACAAAAGTACGACCCCCATTGTCTGTAAAGTTAGGCTTTAGCCGTACTCTACGGACAACGGTGAGGTAGAGAGTTTCTCACTCTTTTATCATAATCTTGTAGCATAGGCTTTAGCCTGTGAATTAACTCATTGATTTTCATTAGATTAAAAAACACAGGCTAAAGCCTATGCTACAAGATTATAATCATGTTTTTTATGCTGTAGAAAACCTTAGAAAAAAATCTCTTGTGCCAACCTATACGTATTGGCGTGGGCTTCCACAATATCTGTAATTTTTTCGGAATAACCTCCGCCCATGCTGCACACCACAGGAATACGATTTTTTTTGCACATTTCCAATACTAATTTATCCCTTTGTTTGCAGCCCTCACGACTTACTTTGAGTTTGCCCAATTTGTCTGTTGCCAAAATGTCCACACCCGACTGAAAAAACACAAATTCTGGGGCTACTTCATCTACTAAACGGGGCAAGGCATTTTGTAATAATCGTAGATAAAGTGTGTCATCTGTACCGTCTGGCAAACCAATATCCCAATCCGATTTTTCTTTGTGCATAGGGTAATTATGTTCTCCGTGCATACTAAAGGTAAAAACTTGGTCGTTATCCCTAAAAATTTCGGCTGTGCCGTTACCTTGATGCACGTCTAAATCTATGACCAAAGCCTTTTTGATAGGCGTGTTTTGTAACAAATAATTGGCTGCTACCGCAATGTCATTGAGCAAACAAAAACCCTCTCCCCTATCTGTAAATGCGTGGTGTGTTCCGCCTGCAATATTCATAGCCACACCATCCTCCAACGCATACAAAGCCCCTTGTACCGAACCTTGTAAAATTGTAATTTCTCTTTCTACCAAAGCTGCTGATAAAGGAAAACCTGTTTTGCGAATTTCCTGCGTACTTAGTGCCAAATGCTGTAATTTTTCCCAATATTCCTTTGTGTGTGTACTCAAAATGGTGGTTGTGTCGGCTGGGCTGGGCGTAAAAAAATTGCTGGGCGTGGCTGTACCTTCATACAACAACTGTTCTGGCAATAACTCATATTTGAGCATAGGAAAACGATGCCCTTCGGGTAAGGGGTGAGCATAAATAGGCGACCAAGCTATTTTGAGCATAGTAAGACTGTATAAGTGAGATAAGTGACGTATTTATGTAACAAATCATTCAGCCTTGATGTTTGACATTGCTACTAAAAGTATTTAATCAATGATACATACTTAGTATGAGTAAAAAGGGTTAAAATTATCTTTAAAAATATATTCAATATTTATTGATAATTAAAAATTGTTTTCTACCTTTGTTCTACAGTTTCAGTAACACAGTTGAATGTCAGGGCAATGTTTTCAGGTAGTTTTCCTCTGTCATTCAGTAAGCTCAATTCTACTATACACATTTATTACTTAAAAATGGAAAAACCTATGGAAAACAGAACCAATATGACCTTGCCAATTCATTTGTTATTGAGCCAACAGCTTATTTTGTTACGTGCCACCACACAAATTTATACGCAAACACAAACAGCTTACCCTATCCAACAACCTTTGCAAGCTCTCTTGCAAGCATGGTTTTAGGGCTGTATATCAAGAATTTATGTCGTGTATATTTTGGCTTGTATCGCAATACTTCAATTTAGAATACAAATTTTTATTATCAATAATAGAGATTATTAAGGTCTGTAGCATAGACTTTAGTCGGAGATGCCTAATCTGTGCCTGTAATAAGTTGCTAATCAAGTAATTACTACACAGACTAAAGTCTATGTTACAAAACCTCAATAAGGTCTAATTACAATTTATTTCTTAAAAAAAACAGTAAAGCTATGAGAAATTTATATGTAAAACTTCAACATCATGTAGGCTTAACCCTTATTCTCTTGATAGGTTTGGGGGTAGAGTTTAGCAACTTTCAAAGCCTATTTTTCCGTTTTATGTCGCAATACAGGGCAGACTGGGGAGGCTTCAACCACTTACCTGCTGCGTGCCTTAGTGCCTTTTTGCTGCTATGTATTGTTATTTTTGGTATTCGCAAACAGTTCGGTTTGTCTTGGTTGTTAGCTTTGCTGACTTGTATCGTGTCTTTTGCAGTCTATAACCGCATGGGTTTGTCTTGGCATTGGGAAGAAATGACCGAAGTTAATTTTGTAGTCTTGTTGTTAAGTGGTTTGTTGCCTTTGTTGGTGGCTTATACTACGCACCAAATTACACAAGAAGACGGAATGGACATGGACGCAACACAACAGCACACAAGAACGGCTACGGTAACAGTATTAAAGGAACTTCGCAAATTACAGGCTCTTATGGCTGCTGCGTTGGAGGCAAATCAGCATACACAACGCCTTCAAAAAGTACAATCTTTTGTAACTACACCAGCACGTAGTAATAGGGCTTTGATACAAAAAATTAGAAACACAAATACAAGCAAGCAAACTGCAACTTCTTCTGTACCTACAGAAACCAAAACTCGAAAATTGGTGGCAACGGTCATGGCAGACAAGAAACAGCCCGATATTATAGAAGAAAAGCCTAAAAAAGAGGTCAATAAGTACCAGTTTGCTTGTGAAGTATGTGGCAAAACAAGTGGTAGTAAAACTCACCTGAACAAATACTGTTCGGTACTGTGCCGAAACAAAGGGCTGAAAAAGAAAAAAACAACAACTTTCTACACCCAAGAAGATGATTTTGATGCCAATGGCGTGATAGAATGGAATAAAAGCCCAGAAGACTTGGTTTGATATAAACATTTTAAATCTGTAGAAAAAATATTTTTGTATCACAGACTTTAGTCTGTGTGAAACTAAAATCACAGACTGAAGTCTGTGGTACAAGGGAATAATGTCGTTATCAAAGTTAAAGATGTGTAAAATTTCCAAATAGTAGTTTTAACAGTGCAGACTAACCACTTTGCCACTTGGCAGGGTGGTTTTTTAGATTTAAGCTACTCTCCTTTCCCAAAAAAGGAGAACTAACATGAAATTGAAAATTGATTGATAACCAAAATCTTTTGAAAACCCCAGTGTTTTGCGTAACTTTGCCCTCTATTAAACATCAACGCATGGAAGATAAAAACAAGGGACTCTTGAAAAAACGTACTGCTTTGGGTCGTGGACTAAGTGCAGTGTTATCCGACTCTGAAAGTGTGTTACAAACAGAGCATCGGGTCGTTGCTATCAATGAGATTCCCGTTGCGTCCATAGAAGTCAATCCCTACCAACCTCGTACTACGTTTGAGAGGGAAGCCTTAGAAGAATTATCAGCTTCTATCAAAATACACGGTATTATTCAACCGATTACGGTTCGCCAATTAGACGAAAATACTTTTCAGTTAATTTCGGGGGAAAGAAGGTTGCAAGCCTCCAAAATGGCAGGACTCGATAGGATACCTGCTTATATACGCACTGCCAACGACCAACAGATGTTGGAAATGGCGTTGATAGAAAATATCCAACGTGAAGAATTAGACCCTATAGAAATAGCGACAAGTTACCAAAGGCTTGTGGCAGAGTGCAACTTGAAACACGAAGAATTGGGCGATAGAGTAGGCAAAAAACGTAGTACAGTCAATAATTATATGCGTTTGTTGAAGTTGCCCCCAGATATTCAGGCAGGTTTGAAAGAAAAGAAATTGAGTATTGGACACGCCAGAGCCTTGATTAACATGGAGGATATTGCCTTGCAGTTGGTCATTTACAAGAAAATTATAGAAGAAGACTGGACGGTGCGAAAAGTAGAAGACTATGTACGGAATTTGGCTGCAAGTGATGACAAAAAAGAAGTAGCCAAAAAGCCTCAACTTCCTGTAGAACTACAAAAAGTGCAATCTAAATTATCAAGCCATTTTGGAACAAAAGTAGCTATTCAAAAAAATGGTAGCAAAGGCGAAATAAAAATACCGTTTTTGTCTGATGAAGATTTGAATAGAATTTTAGAGTTGATTCAACCATAACATATATTATTGCAAAGGTGTAATCTTTCTAAAAGATTACACCTTTGCATTAGAATTAGAAAATTACAAGCTGAATTTTTGGTGAATAGGTCTTACGTCTGTCCCAGAAAGACGGAGGTCTTTGGCTAAATTATTCATAAAATTTTGTTCACGTCCCGCATAACTACGGTCTGCTGCTACCAAAATAGCTGCTTGTTGATAGACTTGTATCGCAAAGTTTCTATCTCTACCCGCCTGCCTTGCTACCTCCTCATACGGTAAAGGGTTCTCGAATACAGCCATAATTTCTTGTCGCACCAAATCTTGGTCGGCTACTTTACTTGGGAACAGTTCATTGACTGTTTGGTTAATCAATTCCTCTACTTGTTGTTTTTCGGCTTCGTTAAACTCTCTATCTGCCCCTACTGCATAGCTCCAAATACTCACACAAACTTGCGTAGCTGCCATACGAGCTTGATACAATTCTTCTGCCTCTTGGCGAGAATAAGAGCCTGCTGCCCGTTGCTGTTGGTGAGAATTTCTGAAGTACTCTACTGCATAGCCCACACACGCACCAATCGCCATAGAAGCCAAATTACCAAACAAAGAACTATTACTATTAGAAGACGAGCTACCGCCACCACCAAATAGCAAATTTGCAATATTTCCTAAGTCAAAATTACTATTATTGTTGGTATTACTTTCATAGTTATCATTTACGTTATCCTTGATAGTATTTTCTTCGTTGTTATTACTATTGTCATAACTATTGTTGTCATAGTTATTAGTAGGATTGTCAAAATCAAAGTTTTCATTCAAAACTTCCTCGTCAGGATTATCCCTTACAATACGTACAGGCATGGGTTTGTTTGTTTAAAGATTGAACCATGTTGAAAGCTACGAAAAATATTTAGACAATTCAAGATTTTTGTAAGGTGATTTTTATTTTTTTGGTATGTAGTGCTTACTTTTGTGGTTTACGTTATTGGTATCAGCGAAAATTATTGTTTGTAAGGCACACTTTGTTTTACAACTAACTCTTTTGTCGAGTATCACTTAAACCCTGAAGCAAGTTGAAAATTACAGAACATCTTAAAAATGCTAAAAAGACTTTGTTCTCTTTTGAGCTACTCCCTCCCCTCAAAGGCGAAAGCATACAGTCTATTTTTGATGCTATCAATCCCCTTATGGAGTTCAAGCCTCCATTTATAGATGTAACCTATCATAGAGAGGAATATATTTATAAGAAACGTGAAAATGGCTTGTTAGAAAAAAGGACTATTCGTAAACGTCCCGGTACGGTTGGCATTTGTGCTGCTATTATGAACAAATACGCTGTAGATGCTGTTCCGCACATCATTTGTGGCGGTTTTACGAAAGAAGAAACCGAAAATGCGTTGATAGACTTGCACTTCTTGGGCATAGAAAATGTCTTGGCTTTGCGTGGCGACTCTATCAAGTCTGAAGGGTATTTTGTCCCCGAACCACAAGGACACGCCTACTCCACTGACCTTATCAAGCAAGTAGTAGAACTCAACAGTGGTAAGTATTTAGATGACGAAATGCAGCACCCCACACCCACAAATTTCTGTATAGGTGTGGCGGGTTATCCTGAAAAGCATTTTGAAGCACCTAACCTGAACTCTGACCTCAAATACTTGAAAGAAAAAGTAGAATTAGGAGCAGATTATATTGTAACGCAAATGTTTTTTGACAATAGCAAATTCTTTGAATTTGTGCGTAGATGTAGAGAAATGGGAATTGATGTGCCAATCATACCGGGTTTAAAGCCGTTGGCAACTAAAAGTCAATTAGTTTCATTGCCTCGTTCTTTCCATATAGACGTACCAGACGAATTAGTAGATGCTGTTAATAAATGTAAAAACAACGATGAGGTGAAGAAGTTAGGCATCGAGTGGTGTATCATGCA
>CANGYA010000167.1 GCA_947457925.1 Cytophagales bacterium
GGACTAAAGTCCGTTCTACAGGCACTACGCAACTTGCGTTAATTATTCAGCAATATGAGTAGCATTTTTGATGAGTACAATAAAATGTGTCCTTAGGCACTATATATTGTTAAAAAATAAGCCTCATCTCTATTCTTTTGCTCCTTCAGGAGTAACAAAGAGGGTAGGGGGAGGTGTTTTCTACTAATAAGTGCCTAACGGCACAAAATAAAAATATTACTCACATTGATATAAAGAAACAAACTTTTACGTTCAAACAACATGATAAAAATTACCAATCTCACCAAAAAATTCAAAGACCATATAGCCGTTAATGCACTCAATTTGGAAATAGCACAAGGCGAATATGTGGCTTTGTTGGGCGTAAATGGTGCGGGCAAAACGACTTTGGTAGAAATGATAGAAGGGTTGCAAACACCTGATAGTGGCAACATTACGATTCAAGGCTTAAATTGGAAAGACCATGCCCAGCAACTCCGACAACTGTTGGGCTTGTCTTTGCAAGAAACCAAATTTATAGACAAGCTGTCTGTGCTTGAAACCCTTCAACTTTTTGCAAGTTTTTATCGGCTAACAGAAAGTAGGGTGCAGGAGGTCTTGGATTGGATTAATTTAAGGGCAAAAAAGGCTACTTACACCGTTAATTTATCGGGTGGACAACGCCAAAGACTGGCTTTGGGCGTGGCTTTGTTGCACCAACCACAACTATTACTTTTAGACGAACCAACGACAGGTTTAGACCCTAATTCAAGACGAGAATTGTGGGAGTTGTTGCTGCGTTTGAAAAAACAGTACAATATGACTTTGCTATTAACCACTCATTATATGGAAGAAGCCGAACAGTTATGCGAAAGAATAGTCATTATGGACAACGGAAAAATTATAGCAGATGGCACACTAAGCCAGCTACTTAGCACTTACACACAAGGCGAAATCATAGATTTTACGGTCAATGAATGGATATTGCCCGAAAAATGGGCAAATATAACAGGTGTATTGCAGATAAGCCCAATAACAAAAACGCCAGAGGGTTTTGCAGGAAGTTTTTTGGTAGAAAATAGCACTAATTTTTTACCTACTTTTTTCCAACACCTCGAACAGCACCAAATCAAATTGCTACAACTACAAGCCCGCAAAAAAAATTTAGATGATTTGTTTACAACCCTCACAGGCAAAAAACTATCTGCCGAAACCAGCACATTGTAATTTTTTTTAAAATTATTTCATTGATAATCAATTAGTTGTTAATAAAATTTTTGTTAGTGTAAAAAATACACTAACAAAAATTTTATATTTCCGTATAACTTAGTAAATTCAATCATTAATTCTTCAACACCACTAAAACACCCAAAAAATGAGAAAGAAAAACGCCATATTGATTATTGATGCTCAATACGATTTTTGTAACCCCAACGGAGCATTGTTTGTAAAAGGGGCAGATGACGATATGCTTCGCCTTAAAAAATTTATTGTGGATAACCAAGACAAAATAGACCATATCTGCGTTACGTTGGATTCGCACCCTGTCAATGACATTTCTCACCCTGCGTTTTGGCAAGACAAAAACGGCAATTTTCCGCCACCTTTCACCCAAATCACACTGAAAGAGGTGCAAGCAGGTAAATGGACACCCCGTTTTTACCCCAAAGAAGCCATGAAATATTTGACAGATTTGGAGGCACAAGGGCAGTTTCCGCATTTTATTTGGCCAGAACACTGTTTGACAGGCTCCAAAGGTGCATCTTTGGACGATAACCTGATGGAAGCCCTCAAAACGTGGACAAGAGGCGGTAAATTTTACCAAGCCGTAACGAAAGGTACGTACCCACTGACAGAACATTTTGGCATTTTTTCGGCTCAAATTCCTATAGCAGACAGACCAGAAACCCAACTCAACCAAAGTTTGATTAAGACTTTGGAAAGTTACCAAAATGTATTTTTGGCGGGTGAGGCAAAATCTCATTGCGTAGCCACAAGTTTAAAACAAGCTATGGACTATGCCCCAGATTTGGCAAATAAAATGGTCATTTTGGAAGACACTATGTCAGATGTAACAGGTATGGAGCATTTAGGCAAGCCAATTTATGACGAAGCCCGCAAAAAAGGGATTCGTTTTACAAACACCAAACAAGCTGTTTTGGATTAATCGATAAAATATCACAACCCAAAAAATTAAAAATTGTAGCATAGACTTTAGTCTGTGTAGAATTTAAGTACTTGATAATCAATTATTCACAGACTAAAGTCTATGTTACAAATATTTTTCCTCTAAATCACAACTAAAACTATACAAAACCATGTTCGACGTAGATTTTAACCTTAGCTTCAACAACTTTGACCCCAACGATATTCAAGTTGATGAAACCATTAATGCCGTTTTTGCCATAGACATTTCGCCGTCTATTAGCTCGTATGTAAACCACCTGAATCATGCTTTCAGTGATTTCATCTCGACCATGCAAAAATCTCATGTTGCCGACAGATTAATGGTATCTGTTGTTACTTTTAACGATAAAGTGGCGGTGCAAACAGGTTTTCAGCCTATTTTGCAGCTACAACCCACTGCTTTTAAGCCCAGCGGAGGCGGTACGGCTTTGTATGATGCCACGCTCTTAGCCCTACAAAATGCGGTGCAGTACCGCCAAAATTTGGAGGCATCTGGCGTAAACACCAAAACTTTGCTTTTTGTAATTACAGACGGAGAAGACAACTCGTCAAAAGTTACTGCCCAGAAAGTAAAAACCGAATTGGAAGGAGTTTTAGCCAAAGAAAGTAATGCTTTTTCGTTTACAAGTGTGTTGTTTGGGGTGGGTAGTGCTGCCTCTTTCCAAAAAGCACAACAAGAAATGGGGATTCAGTTATTGGCACAAGTAGGTACTTCTGGCGATGAAATCAAAAAAATGATTGGATTTATTAGTCAATCTATTTCCAAAACGGCTAATAATATGCAAGTGGTGTTTTAGTCAAGTAAACTTATCGGACACCTTCGAGGTGTCCGATAAGTTTGATACTTATTTCATTTTCAAGATAAGCACAGGAATTTTACTATGAAAAGTCAAATTATTGCTGACACTCGTATGAAAAAGTTTTTCTATAAAACTCCGTTCCTTGCGAAGCACCGCCATAATATCAGGCTTACGACTATGAATATACAATTCTATGCCTTCTGTTACGCTGTAGTCTTCTATCAATTCAAAATGCAAAGCTGTTTGTTTTTGATATTTTTGAGATAGTTTTAGCATTTTTTCTTGTTTTTCCGCAGATTTATTGCCGTTGGTGTTAATATGAACACAATCAATAACGCTGCCCAAATAAGACGACCATTCTGTCAGTTCATTTATTACTTCGTCATCAGCAGCTTCAAAATTAATCCCGTAGGCTATATTTCTAATCGTACTAACCTTAGCTTGAGCAGGTATCACTAATACAGGGCAGTTGGCTACCTCCACTACACTACTTGCCACAGAACCAAAAACTACTTCGTCCACACCACTTGCCCCTTTCGTGCCTATGATTATCAAGTCATAGTCTTTTTCTGTAACTTTACTAATTTCATTGGTTATCAATCCTTGTTTTACTACCGTATTAATCGGCATTTCTACCTCTCCATTTCTGTAGGGCATCACAAACTGATTAAGTTTTTCCGTTAATTCTGCCACTTGTTTGTCTATCATGGGTTTGAGTTCTTTGGGATACTCTTCCGCATCTAAACCCGCCATGTAGTTAAACCCATGATAAACAGTGAGTTGTGCTTTCATTTGTTGGGCTATTCCCACTGCATACTCCAATGCCACTGCCGAAGCAGGCGACATATCTGTAGGTACTAAGATATTCCGAATACCTCTTTGGCTTGTTCCTTTTAACATAATGAAGTTTGTTTTGAATTAGTAAATTTTTAATTTAAAACTATTAATTAATTTGAAGCCCTATCACCAAAATATCATCTATTTGATAAGTATTTTTCACCCAATTTGTAATATTTTCATCTAATAATACTTTTTGAGCTTCCATAGGTTGTTGATGAATATTGAGCAAAAACTGTCTAAAGTTTTTAGACATGAATTTTTTGTTGTGTTCGCCACCTATCTGGTCTGCATAACCGTCTGAAAATAAGTACAAAGTCGTAGGTTTATCTAAGGCAATGGTATGTTTGGTATAAGTAAATTCACGAGAAATATCGCCACCAATAGAACATTTATCTCCCTTAATTTCGTGTAATTCATTCTCCTGAATGTAGTACATCGGGTTCATAGCAGCAGCTAATTCTAAGGTAGTTTTTTGGGCATCAATCGCAGCAATGCTAATGTCCATGCCGTCTTTTGTTTCGCTATGTTCCTGATTAAGAGTATAATAGATTTCATGACGAAGCGTAGCCAATATTTGTTCTGGTGAGGTAATCCCCAAAACACTTACAATTTTATGCAACAAATCATTGCCAATCATAGACATAAAAGCACCCGGTACGCCATGCCCCGTACAATCGGCAGCAGCTACTATAAATTTGTTGTCTTTTTGGGCAAACCAATAAAAATCTCCTGATACAATATCTTTAGGTTTATACAAAATAAAATACATTGGAAATGCACTTTGTAAAGAAGACGTTTTGGGTAAAATAGCTTTTTGGATACGTTGGGCGTAATTAATACTCTGCGTAATATTGTCATTTTTCTTTTTAATCTCCATGTAAGCCCCATGCAACTGGTCTTTTTGCTGTTCTATTTCCTCTTTTTGTTCCAAAATAGCCGTATTCTGTTCTGATAATTGCCGATTAATTTTTTTCTTTTCTCTATAATTTTTATATAAAAAAACTAATAAACTTACTACCATAAACACTACAAATAATGCTAAGTTTCTTAACTGTGTTTCACTGTTCAATTTTTCTTCTGTAAGAGCCAATTTAGCTTGATTTAGTTCGGCTTCATTTTGAATAACTTTCATAGCTAACTGGCTTCGGCTCAAATTATTCAATAGTTTACGGTTTTTTGCATCAACATTCGTTAATTCCTCTTCTTTTTCGTGCAATTCTTGGCTGGTAGCAGCCAAAGCCAACTGTTTATTTCTATTTTCTAATTCCAATAACTCTGCCCTTAATCTCGACTCCATTGCAGAGGCTTCGTGCTTTGCGTTTACATCTTTTTGTATTTTTTCATGAAAAGTTTTATATAAATCAAAATACATCATCATTTTTTCATTATTTTTTGCTTTTTCATAAGTTTCTGCCAACATACCATAACAACTTTTCATTTGGTTCATGTCGTTTTTCTCACGAGCTATAGCCAATGCCTCTTCCAAATACACCGCAGCTTTAGTATGTTCTTTCAGATTATTAAGCACCACTGCCGTATTAATCAAATTAGAGGCTAAAGCTACTTTGTCCTTACCTTGTCTTCTGCCTGATACAGCCTTGTCAAAATAAAATAAAGACTGGCTGTATTGAGATTGGTCTGCGTAAATCATGCCCAAATTGCTATAAATCCCTATCATACCTTGCAGATTCGCAATAGATTCGTTGAGTTTCAACGATTTTTCAAAAAGTTCTACAGCTTTATTGTACTCTTTTCGTTCCCAGTGAATCGTAGCAGCTTGGTTCAAAAAACGTGAGGCTTCTTTTTTATCGCCAGCAGTTTCTTTTTGTGCCGAAATCTCGATGCACTCTTCTGGACTTAGGATTTTTCCTTTATGAGCTAATTGCTCTTGGGCTTTTAATTCACAAGAAAATATATAAATAAAGTAAAAGAAAATAGAGAAACGAAAAAATAGTTGCATACTTGTTGAGCCTTTGATGTTGGTAGGCTAAATTAGTAAATGATTTGGTAAATGCAAGACTAAATTAGCAATTTGAGAACTGTAAAGCTAAAAGTAATTAATCACTTTGACTTAGAAATCACTAAAAATGTCTTTATTTTATACAACTCACGAGGGTTTACAAGCCCATTACACCGAAAATTTGGTAGAGGCAGGCTTAGACGAGGCGGGGAGAGGCTGTTTGGCGGGTGCTGTAGTGGCAGCAGCCGTTATTTTGCCCAGAGGCTATCAGCACAAATTATTGAGAGATTCCAAGCAACTTAACAAGCAGCAAAGAGAAAGTTTAAGAACGGAAATTATGCAGGAGGCAGTAGCCTACACCATAGCAGAGGTAAGTGCTGCCGAGATAGACGAGATAAATATTCGCAATGCTTCAGTATTGGCTATGCACAGAGCCGTAGCCAAATTGTCTTTGCAGCCCGAAATTTTATTGGTTGATGGCAATTTTTTTCTGCCTTACCAACACCTTCGCCATGTTTGCATAGTCAAAGGTGATGATAAAATACTATCTATTGCAGCAGCCTCTGTTTTAGCCAAAACGTACAGAGATGATTTGATGACAAAATATGCCGAACAGTATCCTATGTACCATTGGGAAAAAAATGCAGCTTACCCTACAAAAGCCCATTATGCAGCTATCAATGAATTTGGTATTACACCATTACACAGAAAAAGTTTTAAATTAGAAAAATAATAAAATTTTTAATGAAGAATAGTATATAAAGATGTAATTTTTTTAAAAATTACATCTTTAAAATGTGTATTTTCATACAATAAAATTTACACTACTTCCATTTGTGAAACCCTTTGTTTACGGCTTTGTAACCAGCCCAAAAAGTCCTCTTGCGACATCGTATTCAACGTATTTTCTACAGTAAGCAAACCTTTTTGAGCCACTTGTACCCCATAACGCATATTGGTCAATTCTTCAATGCCGTGTGCATCTGGGTTAATAGCCACTTTTACACCTTTTTTAATAAATAATTGCAATAAACGCCAATCTATGTCTAACCGATAAGGGTTTGCATTCAATTCAATAGCTACATCATACTTTGCACAAGCCTCCGCTATTTGTTCATAATCTAAGTCGTAGCCTTCTCTTTTTAGTAATAATCTGCCTGTGGGGTGTCCCAAAATAGTTGTATAAGGATTGGCAACAGCCTTTAAAACCCTTTCAGTAGCCTTTTCTTTGTCCATTTTTAAGCCAGAATGTATAGAGGCTACTACATAATCAAACTGTTTGAGTACGTCTTCCTCATAATCCAGACTACCGTCATGCAAAATATCAGATTCTATTCCTTTTAGTATTTTAAAAGGATATAGTTCTTTATTTAATTGTTCTATTTCTGTAAATTGTTGTAAAACTCTGTGCGTAGATAGACCATTTGCATAGACAGCCGTTTGTGAGTGGTCGGCAATACCAAAGTAAGACAAGCCCAAATTTTTGCAAGCTACAGCCATTTCTTTCAATGTGTTTCGCCCATCACTGTAGGTAGAATGGTTATGCAAGCAACCTTTTAAGTCTTTGATTGTCAGAATATTATTTAATTGTTCTTGTGCTTTTTTATCAAACTCCCACGCACCTTCCCGACTATACGGAGGTAAATAAGGCTGTTGAATTTGTTGGTAAAACTCTTGTTCAGTAGCAAAATTTCCCTGCCGAGCTACTTGTAATACTGTTTTGCCATTTGGTAGTACATAACTAAGATGTCCTTCGGCTGCACTTAGTATAATTAATTGTTGGGCAAAGTTTTTTGGCGAACAACAATGAATAGTTATAGGTATTTCATAATTTTTGATAGTACCACGCCACACAAAAACACCTGTAGCATTAGTAGCTGTTACAAACTCCGTTTCTTCTTTAATATATTTTTGTATATTTTCAATCGTATTTGTGCTTACTAATAGTATAATTTCATGCACAATCTCAGTCTGTCTTCTTAATTCTCCTACAATTTCTACATTCAACACCTCTTTGTTTTTACTTAAAAAATCTTTGATTTGTAGGGCTAATTTTTCGGCTTTGTCGCAGCGTAATTTTCTGCTGTTGGCGTGCTGAAAATTAATGGCTTCTAAGATATTTTCTTGCGTTTTTTCGCCAAATCCTCTCAATTTTGCTACTTTTCCTGCCTTACAAGCTAACTGCAACTCTTCTAAAGTTGTAACTTGTAATTCTTTCCAAAGAGTTTGTACTTTTTTAGCTCCCAATCCTTTAATATGTAATATTTCCACGACACCCGCAGGAGTCTTCGCTAATAATTCAGTAGTTTCTTTGAGTTGTTTAGTCGTAGCTATTTCTACAATTTTGGCAGCCATATTTTGGGTAAATCCCATACGGGCTAACTCTTGTACGTCTTTTTGTGCAATATTTTCAGCAATTTTATCTATTTGATAAATAGCTCCTAAATAGCCTTTGACACGAAAAGCATCTGCCTCATGTAGTTCTAAAAGTTGTGCAGTGAGCTTGAAAACATCTGCTATTTTGTCATTTTTCATTGGTGAATTGTTGTTTTGGTATTTTTAATTGAACGAAATACATTAAACAATGTTTATGTAAAGGCTACTTAATTTTGTAGTTAGAAAGGCTAAATTATCATTACTGCAACGTATTTTTATAGGCTAACTGCTTGAAATACAAGTATATTTCACAAATTAATAAATTGGGCAGCCAACTTAACCATGCTACTATTACATATAATTCTTTGCCTCGTAAACCTAATAAAAACGGAAAAGACAAGACGTATATACGCAAGGTAATAGCCGAAAGTGTAAGGGCATAACTTCTATACATATAGGCTTGATGTGCCTGTACGTTGTGCTGGCGAATGTGCCAATACGCTAAAGCCGTAAAACCCCACCACAAAAAAGAGGTGATAACGAAAGAAACTTTCGCCCAAAATCCTCCATTCGCATACAAAGCCATCACAAAACCACTTGTAGCACTGCAAAACAAAATTAAGCCTACATAAATTTGCCCAAATAGCCTATGAATTTTTGTGTATTTTTTTATCATTGTACTACTAAATTGAAAAATTCCAAGTAGTAATACAATTAGGCTTGTTGTAATATGTGTGTAAAAAGAGTAATACCAAATTTTATTATGTAAAATACCTTGTTTAGTCAGTAAAAAATCTATGTCTGTAGCTAAGGACATGTAAGGAAGTGTGAGCCGTGTCATTAAGACAGTAAATAACAATAATACTATTGCACCTATAATTTTTATTATTTTCATTATGGTTATTCTTTAAATAATTCTATTATCCCTTCAACCAATGTAGAGTTGGGTACGCAGCCCCACCAATCTCCTTTTAAAGTAGATTTTGTAGAAAAACTGTACTGAAGTTTGGCTTTTTTGATACACCAAGACATACCTTTTTCAACTATTTGTGCGACAATTACAGTTTCATTCATTGTTAGCTCTTGCGTTTTACTGTCCCATTTTCCTGTAAAAGCTATTCTAGCATAGCATTTAGGGGTTTTGGTGAGGCGAATCATGGTAAAACCTTTTACTTTTTGCTCTTGCTGTTCCGTTATCTCCAACTCAAACGGATAATAATAGGCAACCCCATTTTCTTTTTGTGTCAAAAAACCTTTCCATTTTCCCTTCAAGACTACATCTGCTCCCCTTGTGTTTATAAAAGCAAGCAACGGAATGATAAGAAAAGTAAATAAGTAATAAAAATATTTTTTCATTCCGTAAAAAATAATAAACTAATGAAGTAGTTAAGAATCTAAAAAACTGTTTGTATCTTCATCAAAACTTGTATTGTCAAAAGCCTGATTATCAATAGTTTTTTCAAAGGCTGCGTAATCTCTGTGATTAAATGGTGTGTAACGGTAATTGTCTATAAAGTTATACCTTGTGGTATAGTACCAAAAGTCATCATAAGTTTTTGACAATCTTGGTGCATTTGTCTTGCGAGAAGTCGTGTAGGTTTTTTCGTGCTGGTAATATTCTTGGGCTGCACACTCCACACAAATTACTCTTGAAGATGAGCTTTTATCTATATGTTCACTGCAAATACCTCTGCGACACACACCACACACCACAAAAGCCTTTGCACCGCAGGCTCTCTGCACAAATATTCCCTTCGTTAGTTCGCAATGAGCAGCAGCAGGTTTGCTGTTATCCTTGTTTTCCATATTTGTAAGTTTTGGAAACAAGGTAATAAAGTTTTTAGAGCTAAACAAATTTTGATAAGCAATTCCATTTGATATGTCTTATATGTAAGGCTTATCAATAAAAATATGTAGTTTTGTTGGCATATTATTTTTTAGGGTACACTAAGTAATATATTTATTTGTTTTATCATGTTTTTATTACTAATTAATCAATAGAATGCAACAAAAATTAGATTATATAGATGCCTTAAGAGGAATAGCTATTTTATTGGTGCTTATAGTTCATGTAAACCAATACGGTAGTCCAATAGTTTCTTACACTCTTAACCAGTTCATAGCAGAGGGCAATAAAGGTGTACAATTATTTTATGTAGCAAGTGCTTTTACGCTATATCTATCTTTTCAACACAAGTTTCAAAAAGAGAAATCTCCTATTCGCAACTTTTTTTTACGGAGATTTTTTAGAATAGCTCCTATGTACTATCTTGGAATTATCTACTATTTATACCAAGATGGTTTGGGGGCAAGATATTGGTTAGGAGATGCCACAGAAATTACAATAGCAAATATTACCGCCAATTTTTTGTTTTTGCATGGTCTTAATCCTTATTGGATAACAAGCGTAGTGCATGGAGGTTGGTCTATTGCCGTAGAAATGATGTTTTATGTCATTGTACCTTACCTATTTATGAAAGTAAAAAATATTAATACGGCTGTTAATCTTCTGTTAGCTACACTTATCGTTAGGGCTGTATTACAATTATTTTTTGAAAAACACCAATTAATACCCTCTGCTACACTTTGGCATGAATATTTATATATGTATTTTCCTAATCAATTACCTGTATTTATTGTAGGAATTTTACTATATTTTGTAATTATCAAACCTGAAAGCCTAAAAGAAATCAAGGGGCAAACACTATTAGCTTTGGCTACTTTTTTATTTATTCATTTGTGCATGAGTGGCTTATTTTTATTTCCTATTCATGTAATATTTAGTATGGTCTTTTTATTACTTTGTGTAGGACTAAGCAAATATCACTTCAAATTATTAGTTAATCCAATCATCATTCATATTGGAAAAGTGAGTTTTAGTATGTATTTAGTACATTTTGCTGTTTTGTATTGGTTAAAAGAGTACAATTTTGTAGAATTTACACAAAATTCTGTACTCAATTATACCATACGGTTTTGTGTAGCTACCTCCATCAGTGTTTTAATAGCTACACTTTTTTATCATGCGGTAGAACTTCCGTTTCAGCAATTAGGAAAAAAAGTAATAGATAGGTTAGAAAGAGTTTAGCAACCCTATTCTTCTTTAATTGTACTCTTCTTTTCTTCAGAAACCACTTTTGAGTGTACCATTATCTCAATAACTTGTATTGTATGCGAATCACTGTAGTTTGATAACGACATTATTTATTTGTACCACAGACTTCAGTCTGTGATTTTAATTCAACACAGACTGAAGTCTGTGGTACAAATTACAATTTTCTACAAATTTAAAATGTCTGTATCAAAGTATCATTTTTTTCGCCTTCCTCAA
>CANGYA010000168.1 GCA_947457925.1 Cytophagales bacterium
AAACTATAATGTAACAAAACTATGATAGAAGACAATCTGAACAATGATTGGGGCTTTTTACCGTTGCTAATCCATGAAGCTATTTATATAGAAAAAAAATTGCCTGCCCTTGCTGCCACGCCTACGCCTCAACTACCCGTTAGCCCTACGCCCAAAGTAAGCACAGAGGCAAAAGAAGGGCAAGTGGTTTTATTTATTTTGGTAGAAACAGATTATTTAGCACCGAATGAACAAGAAACTTTGGTGAAAATTGTAGATGCTGTAGGCTTGACTTTTGCCCAAACACAAAAAATAACGATTGCTAAATTTAAGCCCCAACCGATTGACTACCCACACTATTTCATTAGCTTTTCTTTGCAACGCCCTCCGTTTATTATCAATGAAAAGTACCAAGTAGTAAAAAGAGAAAACAAAAAACTGTTATGGGCAGATACGTTGGAGGTATTGGTGAATGAAAAACCTAAAAAAGTCCAACTTTGGAAGTGCTTGAAAGAAATGTTTGAGTTAAATTAAAAATTTACCAATTAATAATTGTGCATTAGCACTTATTCAGTTATGAATACTTACGGAAAAATATTTCGGATTACGACTTTCGGCGAGTCGCATGGGGCAGGCATTGGCGTAATAATAGACGGTTGCCCTGCGGGTTTGCCTATCACGATAGAAGAAATACAAAAAGATTTGGATAGAAGAAAACCGGGTCAATCTAAAATCACTACGCAACGCCAAGAAGCCGACCAAGTACAAATACTTTCGGGCATTTTTGAGGGCAAAACGCAAGGCACGCCTATTATGTTGCTCATCATGAACGAAGACCAACGGAGCAAAGATTATTCGCATATTGCAGACAAGTTTCGTCCTTCTCATGCAGACTATACGTATTTTGCGAAGTATGGCACAAGAGATTACAGAGGTGGTGGGCGGAGTTCTGCCAGAGAAACGGCTGCCAGAGTAGCTGCAGGGGCTATTGCCAAAAAATTATTGGCTACTATAGGCGTGGAGGTGTATGCGTATGTATCGCAAGTAGGGCAACTCAAATTAACAAAATCTTACCAAGAATTAGATTTGAGCAATATAGAAAACAATATTTTGCGTTGTCCAGATGCACAAATGGCGGAGCAAATGATAGCCTATATAGACGAGGTGCGAAAAAATAGAGATACTGTAGGTGGTGTGGTTACGGGAGTAGTTAAAAATACGCCTGTGGGTTTAGGTGAGCCTGTTTTTGATAAACTACACGCAGAGTTGGGCAAGGCAATGTTGAGCATCAATGCTGTCAAAGGTTTTGAGTATGGCAGTGGTTTTGAGGGTGTGGAACTGTTAGGTTCTGCCCACAACGATTTGTTTGTGAAAGATGAAAATGGGCAAATTCATACGACCAGCAACCATTCTGGCGGTATTCAAGGCGGTATTTCTAACGGTGAGGATATTTATTTCAAAGTAGCCTTTAAGCCTGTAGCCACGATTATGCAAGACCAAGAAAGTTTGAACGAAAAAGGCGAAACGGTAACGGTAACAGGCAAAGGACGACATGACCCTTGTGTAGTGCCTCGTGCAGTGCCTATTGTAGAGGCAATGACGGCATTGGTCTTAGCTGATTTTTATTTGAGGAATAAGGTCGTTAAAATGTAAAATAATTACTGTTGTGTAATTTTTTAGGTACGTTGGCAATGGTCGCAGACCTTGACAATCGTACCTAAAAATTATGTTTTTTTATTAACTCAATTTCTACCAATTAATTACAAACCTAACTTTACAGTAAAATACTCACATCTCCCAAACCCTCACGAATGACCTCAAAGTTATCATCTATACAAGAAATGACTGTAGAGGCTTGTAAACCACCAATGCCACTGTCTATAATCAAATCTACCTTGTTTTGGTACTTTTCATACATCAAAGATGGGTCTGTGGTATATTCTATGGGTTCGTCTTCGCTATCATTTTTTACAGAAGTAGTCAAAATTGGATTACCTAATTCTTGCACAATCATACGTGGTACTAAGTGGTTGGGTACACGAATCCCCACTTGTTTCTTCTTATTGTCCAAAATTTTAGGCACTTCATTGCTCGACTCCAAAATAAAGGTATAAGCACCGGGTAAAGCCGTTTTCATCAATCTGAATGTGGCGGTACTTACGTGCTTGGCGTATTTGCTGATGTCGCTAAGGTCATAACAAATAAAAGACAGGTGCAGTTTAGACGGTTTTACGGCTTTGAGTTGGCACAATCTCTCGATAGCCTTCATGTTGTAAAGGTCGCAGCCAAAACCATAGACCGTATCTGTTGGATAAATAATGATTCCGCCATTGCGGATACACTCCACAACCTTACGAATTTTTTGTGGTTCGGGGTTGTCGGGGTGTATAGTTAGATAGTCTGTTGCCATTGTCGTAAGGGGTTTTATGTACCTCACCCCCCTTCCCCCTCTCCAAATAGAGAGGGGGTGTTATATTTAGAGTTCTTTTGATTTTTAAAAGTCAAATGTATCCCCTCTCCAAATGGAGAGGGGGAAGGGGGTGAGGTATCTTTTTGGCAATTTAGGAAATCCACACAAAATACGTACCTTTGCCTAAACATAATTTCTCTATTGACCCCATGAGTGATTTTATTGGACATGAGTGCGGAATTGCACTTGTTAGACTTCGAAAACCTCTTTCGTACTACATAGAGAGGTACGGCACGCCAACTTACGGCATCAACAAGCTCTATATCCTAATGGAAAAACAGCACAACAGAGGGCAAGACGGTGCAGGCGTGGCAAGTGTGGTAATAAACCCCAAAGCTGGCTACCCGTATATGTCCCGTTTGCGGTCTGTGGCACAAATGCCTATCATGGATATTTTTAAGAAAATAGGGAAGAAATACAGAAAAGCCCAAAAGCAAAATCCCGAAAAGTATCAAAATGCCAAATGGTTGCAACAGCACATTCCATTTTCTGGCGAATTATTGTTGGGGCATTTGCGATACGGCACTTATGGCGGAGGTTCTATAGAAAACTGTCACCCAATGAAACGAACAAGCAACTGGCGAAGCCGAAACCTGATGGTCGCAGGGAATTTTAACATGACCAATGTAGAAAAGTTATTTGACAAATTGGTAGCCTTAGGACAACACCCCAAAGCCATGTCTGATACGATTACGGTCATGGAAAAAATTGGTCATTTCTTAGATGACGAAAACCAACGGATATTTGATATTTACAACCAACAAGGTTATACAAATCAAGAGATTACAGAACTTATTGAAAATGAATTAGATATACAAAGAATTTTGCAAAGGTCTTGTAAAGATTTTGACGGAGGTTATGCAATGGCAGGTATCATTGGCAATGGTGGTGCTTTTGTAGCCAGAGACCCCGCAGGTATTCGCCCCGCCTACTATTATGCAGATGACGAGGTAGTGGTTGTAGCTTCCGAAAAACCCGCCATCAAAACAGCCTTTGGCATAGACTACAACCAAATCAAGGAAATAGACGCAGGCAGTGCCTTGATTATCAACAAAGCAGGTGATTACAGTATCCTTCCTTTCACCGAAAAATTAGAGAAAAAATCATGTAGTTTCGAGAGAATTTATTTTTCACGAGGCTCTGACCCTGAAATTTACCACGAAAGAAAGACATTGGGCAAACTCCTCCGCACCCAAGTTTTGGAGGCTGTGAACTACGATTTAGACAATACCGTATTTTCGTACATTCCAAACACTGCCGAATCAGCCTTTTTGGGTTTGATAGAAAGTTTAGAAAATTATTTGGCAGAAAAACGTATTGAGGCGTTGGATTGGCAGTTGAAAAACAATGACTACCAAAAAATCTTGTCGTTTAGACCAAGAGTAGAGAAATTGGTCATTAAAGATGCCAAACTACGGACTTTTATCACAGACGACTCTCACCGCAACGACATGGTGGCGAATGTCTATGACACGACTTACGAAGTGATTAAGAAAAGAGTGGACAATATTGTGGTCATAGACGACTCTATTGTACGAGGCACGACTTTGGAACGAAGTATTATTAGTTTGTTGGAAAGATTAGAACCTAAAAGCATTGTCATAGTGTCGTCTGCTCCACAAATCCGTTATCCAGATTGCTATGGGATAGATATGTCCCGTATGTATGAATTTGTGGCGTTTCGGGCTTTGTTGGGCTTGTTGAAAGACACGCAACAAATGTATTTATTAGAAGAAACGTATCACAAATGCGTAGATTCTTTGCAATTAGAACTGCACAAAATCCCTAATCACGTACAGGAATTATACAGTTTGTTTACTTACGAACAAATTTCTAACAAAGTGGCTGAAATTGTGAAACCGTCTTATGTGAAGGCGGAGGTGAAAGTGGTGTTCCAAACCATAGACAATTTGCATACAGCTTGCCCGCACCACAAAGGAGATTGGTATTTTTCGGGCAATTACCCCACTATAGGCGGAAACAGAGTGGTGAACAAAGCCTTTATCAATTTTATGGAAGGGCGGAAAGAAAGAAGTTATTAAGTAATGTAAGTTGTAAGTCATTAAACACAAAAGACATCTTTTGAAAAGATGTCTTTTGTGTAATCTAAAACATATCCACCAATACTGCCCTTGCAGGTGCAGCCTCCGCCCCCGTTATATTAAGAGGTAAACACAGTAATTGGTAAACTCCTTGTGCTACATGCCCCAAATTCAAGCCTTCCAAAATTACAACATTATTTCGCAGCAAAATCAAATGTGTGTCAGGTGCATCTCCGTAGAGTTGGATAGACAAATAGTCTATGCCAATTAGTTTTACCCCCTTGTCCACTAACCATTGGGCTGCGTCTGCCGTAATAGCCGTAAAATCCTTTATAAATTCGCCTTTGCGTTGCCAAAGTTGCGTGTTATCTGTTTTTAACAATAGCCTTTCTGTAAGCAATTCAGTAGGAATTGTAGCTAAGTCTTTGGCTGTGATACGTTTTTTACCCAAAAATTCTACGACACTTGCCTTGCCTATACAACTCTGCAAGTCCATGTCTTGCATGGCACTCCCTTGTGGCAAAAAATGTAAGGGTGCATCTACGTGAGTACCTGTGTGTACGCCCATATACAAGACAGAATCATTAGTCATTTTCCCTTCTGCTATAGACGAGGACTTGGTAACAGAAAGACGTGGCGTACCTTCCCAAATAGGCAGCTGGGTACTTATGGGCATAGAAATATCAATGATTTGCATAATAAAGTATAGTTTAGTATTTTGTATAACAGTTTGTGCCTACATCACAAGCACACAAGTTGATTAAGAAAAATAAATTTATTTTGTCTTTTTATTCAAATCTAAAAAACAACATAATTTTTAGCAACTCGCCTCGTATTTAGTAATCATTTTCTTTTCTATACTCACTCATCACCTCGTAGCAGGCAAATATTACGAACTTTTGATACAAAACCTCGCAGAAATATTGATTTTTTGTAGAAAAAATTGAAAACTTATATAAATATTTAGTGTTAATATTTGGAAATTGATATTTTTATATATATTTTTGTGCAAATTCATTCACCGCAATTATTATGGAGTTACAAGTAAACGAAAGACTCATGAGCCTCATAGACGTTTTGACGCGAGGCAATGAAAAAAAATTCGCTGAATCTATTGGCGTGAAACCCGCAGTAATTAACAACTACACCACAGGCAAACAACAAAGCAAGCCGGGTTTTGAGGTTTTGAAAAAAATCTTAGATGTGTACCCAGACGTAAATCTGGAATGGTTGTTAGTGGGTAAGGGTGAAATGCTTAAATCGCAACGCAAAAACGCAATGAATATTGTAGTGGCTACGCAAGACACCGCAGGCAATTTTGTAGTGCCTGTGATTAACAGAAAAGCAGCAGCCAATTACCTCACAGGACACCAAACGCAGGAGTATTTTGAGCAGTTAGATGCCTTGAATCTGCCTTCTACTTTCAAAAGAAGCAGCAACCCATCTTATGCTTTACAAGTGGCAGGGGACAGTATGATGCCTACCTTGCATGACGGAGATTTAGTGATTTGTACCTTAACAAACTCGTCTGATTGGGAATATTTGAATGATGGCGAAGTGTATGTGGTCGTTTCTGAAAATGGTTTGCAAGTAAAACGCCTGAAGAACCGCCTCAATACGCATCAAGATATGTTATTCATTTCAGACAATAAGGCTCACAAACCTTTTGCTATGCACGCAGACGAGATTTTGGAACTTTGGAAAGTACATTGGAAACTCTCTACTAACTTGGAAGAAAACCATGATGACGAATTAGTAAACAAACTTCATACGTTGGAATCTCGGTTAGAAAGATTGGAAAAGAAATATATTATAGAATAGAAGTTATTAAGATTTTGTAACATAGACTTTATTCTGTGTAGTAATCACTTGATTAGCAATGCATTACAGCCAAAAGCTAAAGTCTATGCTACATACCTTAATAATCTCTAATAAAGAAATAGTTTTAAAAAATAAAAAGGTGTAATTTTTTCTAAAGATTACACCTTTTTGCCTATATAATACTACTTGTTATGTACTAACAACTTTGTAACTATTTGGTGTGATTATCCATATCAACTGAAAAATCATAGCCCCAATAATTGTCCACAGTACATCATGCCAATCAAAATGCCCTCTAAGTGTTAGAGTTTGCAAAAACTCCCAAGCAAGTAAACCAATAAGAGAAATCAAATTTCCTGTAATATGCTTCTCTTCATTGAACCACTTGTTTGCACTCTTTTGATTATTAACTACAGGTATTAAAATAAAAAACAAAGCAGGTATTCCTATACTTGGAAAAAAGTTAGGAGCAACACCTAATAAGTATTTGATAGTTACACTCTCTCCTTCATAATTAGGTCTGATATTGTCTTGCACTTGTTGGTACGCAACAAAGCAAAGAGCAAACAAAAAGAACCAATAGTAGATACTTTTAGAAGATTTTATCATAAGTATTTATTGCATTGAATATTTTTGTTAGTGATAATCAATAACAGACCTACATAAAGTTGTTATTACTATTTTTGTTGTTTGGCGTACTCGGCTTTGAGGTGGTTTACTAAGGTTTCGCAAAGATTTTCCATCTCTGTAGCCATGAACTCATCGCCTGTGGCAGTGCGGAGAGTTTCTGCCATACCACCAATACAATCTACCATAAACCGTTTCATCTCATCTACTTGCATATCTTTTATCCAAAGGTCTATGCGGAGAGTTTCTTTGGTTTTGTGGTCCCAAACGGCAATATTTACGGCACGAGCCTCCATTTTATTTTCGCTGGGCGAATCGGTGGCTTCCCATAATATTTTGTCGGGCAAGTTATTATCGTCTAATTCTACGTGGAAACGAATTTGTGATTGTCTCATAAAATACTGAATAAATTGATGGCAAAATTACGCAATAAAAAATTAACAATATAAGTCTATAATAGTTTCAAGCCCTTATAAACTTAAATTTGGTTATTTTATTTTGCATTGGCTAATCTCTGCCCTATTTCCTGCCAATTCATCACATTCCAAATTGCCGTAAGGTATTCCACTCTTTTATTTTGGTATTTGAGGTAATAGGCGTGTTCCCAAACATCTATGCCCAACAGAATTGTATGCTCTTTGTATTGTGGGTACAAATTCGTCATGGTGGGGCTGTCTTGGTTGGGTGTCGTGCAGATTTGTAGCCCTGTGGTTTTGTGCCAAACTAACCATGCCCACCCCGAACCGAATACACCTAAAGCAGCTTTTTGAAAAGCCTCTTTAAATTTGGCAACATCTCCGTACTGTTTTTCTATTAGGCTCAACAAATTGCCTGTAGGGGCTTGTGGCGTAGGCGAAAGTAACTGCCAAAAAAGGCTGTGGTTGTAGTGTCCACCACCATTATTGCGGATAGCCGTATCTTTTTCCGTCAAAGTGGCTAATAAATTTTCCAAATTATCCACCTTTTTATCGGCTACAGCCTCGTTCAATTTATTGATATAGGCTTGATGATGTTTGGAATGGTGAATTTCCATAGTCATTTTGTCTATGTGTGGTTCAAGTGCATCATAGTTATAGGGTAATTTGGGCAATGTAAACGGTGTTTTTTGTGTAGGGCTTTGTGCAAAATGCACAGAAGGCAACAGCGAGGCAGCCCCTAACACACCTAATTTTTTTAAGAAAGTTCTTTTGTTCATATTTTTAGTGAAATAATTTTAAAGTAAATACCTCCTTACATTACCCAACCACTATCCCTGTATTAGCCATATTGGTCGTAGCTTTGCTCAACAACTTACCTTCTTTATTATGAATAGTAGCTTCTGCATTGATAATAGTTTTACCTACTCGTATCAATTTGGAATGAGCAATGACTGTTTCGCCTGCCTTTGCACTTGCCAAAAAATCTACAGAAAGGTTAATGGACACAAACAAATGTTTTAGTCCATGTGAAGCTACGGTCATACCCACCATATCGTCCATAATAGCAGCATGAATACCGCCATGTAGCAGCCCCGAAGGATTACACATTTCTGGTCTTACCACAAATTCTGCACGTATTTCGCCTTCTTCGACAGTCAATAAAGTACAGCCTAACCAAGAGGTAAACAATAGATATTCATTTTGAATGGTCGTGCCAACGGCATTTTGGAGTTGTTTTCTAATTTCTGACATATTCTAAGAGTTTTATTTTGTATATTCGCCTACAGGCAAATTTACTTTTTTATATTCAATAACTTCATAACTATTCTATGCGTCATTTCACTATTTTTTCTACAGCCTATTTACTGTTAAATTTGTTAAGTACAATGTACTTACCTTGTGCATTTTCACAAAATTTGCAAGGCAATTTGACTGTGAAGCAAACATTTTTTCATTACGAAATCAGCCCCAACACTTCGGGCAACTACCAAATCAAAGTCTATACGTTGGACAAGCTAAATAGTGATAACGCCAACTCTACACTTACCTACAGTTCTCAAATCAAGGTATTTGAAAACAATGATATATTAAAAGAAGTTCGATTGTTTGTGGCACAACGCATGGGCGTACAATGGCAGGTACTTTTTACAGACGGCATCAGGTTGTTTGTCAAAGACAGTCGTTTGGAGTACGTCATCATGGGTAATGCCCTGCACAACTACCCCGCACCCAAAAATACAATGATTCCGCTAAAAGCTACCGCCAACACACAGGCAGCTCTCAAATACATAGCCGAGTATTTTTTGAATAATTATAGGCAACATATTTTAGAAAACAATCAAACTAAAACACCCAGCAGCACACAAACAGGCAGCATTAGCACCGCAAAAGCTACTTACAACTATGAAATTATAGGAGATTGGCAACAAACAGGCAAGGCGATGTTGTATATTCGGCAGGGCGAAAGAGGCTTAGTTTATCAATCGGTATTGCAGAGTAACGCAACAGCTACTACGCACACTATCAAGATTTTATATGCTAAACCCAAAGATTTATCTTGGGAAATTTATAGTAGTGAATATTGGCAATGGGCTTTAGATTTGAACAGCCAAACGGCAAGCAGCCAAAAAGAAAGTATTTTTATGCCTCCCGTTCAGCCATTAAAAAATATACCTTACAAAGCCCAACCTACTGACGCAGCTAAAATAGCTGTAGAACAGTTTATTCAGCAGTGTGAAGGACTTTGGTAAGCTGTTTTCATACAAAAGATGTAGTTTAGTGATGTAAAGCTATAATTTTCTGCACCATACGAGCCAAATAATGGTGTGAAATATTTTTTAGTTCAAACCATTGTAAATCAACAACTTCTGTGGGAATATGCGAAATGTTGGTTTGCTCTGCCTCCAATAGAAAACGAAAGTCGTGATGGTAATGTGCTGGAGTCTGATGACGAGCAGGAATCAAATGCACATCTATATCAAATAATGTAGGTGAAACTAATTTTATATTCGCCAAGCCAGTTTCCTCGTATGCTTCTCGCAGGGCAGCAGTTTGTAAACTCTCGTCTGTATTTTCTACATGCCCACCTACTTGCAGCCATTTGTTGAGTTTTCTGTGAAAAATCAATAAAGCATGAGTTCTTTCAGGGTTTACTATCCAAGACGAAGCAGTAAGGTGTGCTTGTGGATTCTCTTGCAAAAAATTTTGCGGATGCTCCGTTACAAATTGATAGGTTTGTTGTCTATAAACTTCTTCTTCGGCATTTATTGCTGAATGATTGTGTAGTAAAGTTAAAATATCTTGGCTTTTCATCATGTAAATATAGTAAGTGCTAACGCACAGTTATTAATTAGTAAATTTTAAATTGAAAATTATTTTAAGTTATTGATAACCAATCTATTGATAATTATTTCACTCTAAAAATAACCTAAACTAATTCTTAGCAAGTACCCAGTCTTAGAGATATAATTCAAAGTGATAATCCTTTTTGCCCGCCTAAAATTACTTGTTTAGCACTCCCTTACTATCATACATTTTGTAATCTATACAAAAAAAGATTTTCTTTTGGGTAGTCTATAACGAGTAATGCTATATGGGTAAAAAGTTGTAATCTTTTGAAAAGATTACAACTTTGGCATTATATCTTTAAGACTACCCTCTTTTGATAAAACTTTAGTTTGGGCTTTTAAAGATAGTACCTTATCTTTGTTGGTTGTGGTAAAAAATGTATGATACTTTTTTTAACAATAATTGTAATTTTTACAATAAATACATATTTTCATAGCAGCCTCATGATTTTCCATTTTTTTAGAAAAACCACAAGTTTTTCTAACGGTTCTTCTGTTTCTTGACCTAATATAGTTATTATTACCTTCAATAGCTTTTGTGTACTTTTTTCCAATTTTATGCTTTTTTTCAGGCAACACTTTCTTAAAAGCCTTCCAATTATCAGTATAAAATGTACCTACTGAAATATTTTCACTCGAAAGCTTTTCATATAACTTTCTCACTGTAACTTCACTTCTATCTCCAAAAACATAGCTAACAACTTCTTGATTATCAGCAGAATAAGCATATAAAAACCACACTTTGTTGTTCTTATTACCTACATATGTCCAAAATTCATCAATTTGTAAACTCTCATAATACTTTTTTTGTGGCTTAATTTCTATTTTTTTTGCATAAATTGTTAAGGTTTTTAAAATGTACGGTTTACTCACATTAAAAATATTTTTTATATCTTGAATGCCACAATTCCTTGAAAGAGCTTTTTGAACATAATTTTTCACTATGGGATTAGCACCTTGATTTTTGTAGATAAGCTGAAACTGTTTGCCACAAGTTGAATTACGACACAAATAATTTTGTGTACCTGTAGATTTTTTACCATTTTTATTAATATGTTTGTTTTGACAATGAGGACAAGTTATCATTTTTGTAAAAATTTAGAAGGTTTTACAATATAACTAACTCATTGTCAATTTGTTATTTATCATACATTTTTTACCACAACC
>CANGYA010000169.1 GCA_947457925.1 Cytophagales bacterium
GGTTTAAAGCCGTTGGCAACTAAAAGTCAATTAGTTTCATTGCCTCGTTCTTTCCATATAGACGTACCAGACGAATTAGTAGATGCTGTTAATAAATGTAAAAACAACGATGAGGTGAAGAAGTTAGGCATCGAGTGGTGTATCATGCAATCTAAGGAATTGATGAACTTCGGTGTGCCTTGTTTGCACTATTACACCATGGGCAAATCGGCTGCGGTGTACCAAATAGCTAAATCTTTGTTCTAAAATTATCTTCATCTTTTGAAACTCCGCCCCCACAAGAGTTTTTAGACTCTTGTGGGGGTGTTTACAAGTAGCTATTTGCTTTTCTCAATCACCCCACTACTAAATTAGATATGCGTAAAGAGTTATTTTACAATCCACGCCTGTTAATGGAAAGGCTTGCTGAATATTCATTGGAACAACGAAGGAAATCTCGACTTAAAAATACCGTTGCAAAACAATTAACGACAGATTATATAGACTCTTTGGAGTTGTTAGAGTTAATACCAGCTAATACCGTCAAAACTGTTTATGATATTGGTGCGAATATAGGTACTTGGTCTTTATTGGCAGCAGCCGTTTTACGTCCCACACAGTTAATAGCTTTTGAGCCTCTGCCCTTGTTTCACGAAAGGTTTTATCAATACACACAAAATCTACCTATTCAACTTCATAAGGTTGCTTTAGGGGCTACACCAGCCAAATTGGTTATGAATGTAGCCTCTGATTCGTCGAGTTTACTACCTTTGGGAGAACTCCAAACCTCGTATTTTTCGGTAAGTAAGCAAGCAGAAATGGAGGTAGAAGTTGTGAATTTAACGGAATATGTGCAATCAAAACAACTACCTTTGCCAGATTTAATTAAATTAGATATTCAAGGATATGAGTTAGAGGCATTAAAAGGGAGTATAGGCTTGTTAAAAGATGCTAAATATATTTTATGTGAAGTAAGTTTTGTTGAATTTTACGTAGGGCAACCCTTGTACCATGATATCGCACATTTTTTAGCCCAATATGGTTTTTATACTATGGCTCTCAAACGAACTACACACACAGGTACAAGACTCTACCAAACAGATGTTTTGTTTGAAAAAAGATAATACAATAGAGCTTATTAAGGGCTGTAGCATAGACTTTAGTCTGTGCCTGTACTATATTGCTAATCAAGTAATTACTACACAGACTAAAGTCTATGTTACAAGTTCTTAATCATATCGAATACAGTTTCATAATTTATAGTTTAAACATTAGTCATTGTACATTGGCACTTAAATTCAATAAACGCATGAAAAAAACACTATCAGCTTTTGCTATTACCTTAGGCTTACTTTCTACTTCGGCTTTTGCCCAAAAGGTTAGTTATGAAGTAGCCGTTCCCGAACCACACACGCACTACTGCGAAATAAAAGTAACGGTAGAAGATGCCAAAAAGAAGCATATAGACTTTACGTTGCCTACTTGGGCGCCGGGTTCTTATTTGATAAGGGAGTTTTCTAAAGGTGTGGAGCAAGAAAATGCCGTTGATGCCACAGGTAAGCCTTTAAAAGTAGAAAAAGTTACTAAAAATACTTGGCGAGTACACACAGACAACAGCAACAAAGTTACGTTTAGTTACAAAGTATATGCCTTTGAATTGTCTGTACGGACAAGTTTTATAGATGCGTCCCATGCGTTTTTAAGTAGTTCGGGCATTTTTGTTTTTCCTGTAGAAATGGAAAAGTTGCCTTCTACTTTAACTGTAAAACCACATTCTTCTTGGAAACAAATCTCTACGGGTTTGTCGCCTGTGGGCAATGACAAATTTGTGTTGGCAGTGCCAAACTATGATATTTTAGCAGATTCTCCTATCGAATTAGGTAATCAAGACATTTTGACGTTTACGGCAGCAGGAGTACGCCACGAAGTAGCTTTTTGGGGTGGAGGCAACTACGACCCTGCGTCTATCACTAAACACATGGCGAAGATTGTAGAAGAAACGGCAAGTATTTTTGGTGAAAATCCGAATACCCAAAAACCTTTTGACCATTATACTTTTATTGTGCATAATCCCTCAAGAGGTGGTGGTGGTTTAGAACACCTCAATTCTACGGTACTACAAAATTCGAGATGGGGCTATGGCGGTAGTGGTTTAACAAACTTTTTGTCTTTGGTTGCTCACGAATATTTCCATTTATGGAATGTAAAAAGATTAAGACCAAAACCATTAGGTGGTTTTGATTATAGCAATGAAAACTATACACGAATGTTGTGGTTTGCAGAGGGTGTAACAAGTTATTATGATAATTTGATTACAAGAAGGGCTGGCTACATGGAAGAAAGCAAGTACATAGATGAAATCATCAACACAATGTCTAACCATGAAAACGCAGCAGGTAGCAAGGTACAAAGTATTGGCGAAGCAAGTTTTGATGCGTGGATAAAGTTCTATCGTCCTAACGAAAACTCTAAAAATAGTACAGTTTCTTACTATACTTCTGGGGCAATGGCAGGGGCATTGTTAGATTTAGAAATTATGGGGGCTACCGAAGGCAAAAAATGTTTGGACGATGTGATGCGGTATATGTACCAAGAATATTACAAAAAATTGGACAGAGGTTACTCCGAAGAAGAACTCCAAAAGGCGTGTGAGTTGATAGCTGGTAAACCTTTGACAATTTTTAAACATATTTATAGCACCACACCTATAAACTATGAATATTACTTGAATTTCGCAGGTATCAAACTACAAAAAGTAACAGATACTCGTACTCCAAACTTAGGTACTAATTTATCAGACGAGGACGGCAGAATCATTGTAAAATCTGTGGCAAAAGGTACGGCAGGTTATGACGGTGGTTTGAATGTAAATGACGAAATTATAGCCATAGACGGTAATCGTATGCCTTCCGCTAGTTTTGCGAATAGTTATGTGGCTGGGCAAGACGTAGGGCAAGAAATAGAGGTATTGGTAAGTAGAGATAACTTGATTATTCCGTTTAAAATTAAATTAGCTCCTGAAGGTAAAACAGGTTTCCGTTTTGCAAGAAATAGCGATGCTACGGCTACCCAAGAACTGATTTTTAAGCAATGGACTGGCGGTAAAAAATAATTTGATTGTCGAGTATTTTGAGTATAAATAAAAGTAGATAACTTTGTAAAGTTTTATAGCTTTATGGGGTTATCTATTTTTTCAATTATTTAAATCCAATAAAAAAAATGGAACACAGATGACACGGATAAGCACTGTTTTTTAGTTTATATAAGTTATCTGTCAAATTTCAGTTCTGTTTCGGGGTACTAATACCTCTTTTTAGCCTCACCTCTTAAATAAACTTTAAAACTTTTCACCCAAAAATGCCGTATGCAAGTATTATTTCTGTATATTTAAGACTTAGAAACCTCGCTACAGCTTATGAGATTCTTTATACTGACCTCCTTTTTATATACATTCTTAGTATCTTTTGGCTCGGTGGGACAGAACTATGAAAAGTCCTACCCCAAATCTCACCAAGTTGTGCAAGCCGTACAAAATGGTAATTTTGTCCCTAATCAACTGATTATCAAGTATAAAAACTCATCAAAAACCTTAGCAATATTGCTTTCTGCACAGCAAAAACAGGCATGGCAGATAGCAAAAGAAACAGATTTATTACCACATTTGCCTACATCTTCGTCCTCTATTCACGAACAAAATTTAGCTCAACTTCAAATACTTTCTACGTCTTCTTCCAAGTATCTCAATGATATTGTTCAGTATCTTCATACACACAATTTAGTGGAGTACATAGAACCTGTACCGTATGCTGTAAGCACGAATACCCCTTACAATCCTAACGACCCTTCTTTTAGGTCGCAATGGGGTTTGTTCAAATCAAAACTTCCCGAAGCATGGGGAATTACGAAAGGTAGTAGCAATGTGATTGTGGGTATTGTAGATACGGGTGTACAAACCAATCACCCTGACCTTCGCAATAATTTTTACTATAATGAAATAGAAAGAAGAGGCTTGCGAGGGGTAGATGATGATAATAACGGTTATGTGGACGATAGTTTAGGCTATGATTTTGGAGATAGAGATGCAGACGTTTCAGATGCCTTTTATCATGGTACTAACATGGCGGGGGTCATTGCTGCTACTCCAGACAATAAAATAGGCATTACAGGAGTAGGATTTAATACCAAAATTCTACCTCTGAAAGTAATGAACCAATTTATCAAGCAACCAGCCTCTGCTATCTACGAGGCTATGTTATATGGAGGCAATCAAGGCTGCAAAGTATTAAATCTTTCTATTTCTTTCAGAGATGCCAATGACCGAGAGGCAGGTTATTTACAATCTCAACAAGACCTTATTAACTATTTAGTCTATGAAAAAGATGTGTTGATAGTCGCAGCAGCAGGTAACAATATTGCGAGTAATTCGCAGGGTAGGGAGGCAGATACCTATCCAGCAGCCTACCAAAATGTATTGTCTGTGGCAGCTACCGATTTGAATGATGATTGTTTTGTGTTAAGTTTATACAGTAAATATACAGACTTGGCAGCCCCTGGGGTAAATATTCTTACTACTCACACACCTACGGCTTATGACCAACACACAGGTTCTTCTTTGTCGGCGGCTTTTGTGTCGGGTGCAGCAGCTTTGCTCAAAGCACACTTTCCTTCTTTGAAAGCCCTACAAATTGGAGAGTTATTGCGTGTAACAACAGATAATATTTACCAAAGACCCAATAATACTTTATTGCGTGAAAGATTAGGAACAGGTCGCCTCAATGTTCTCAATGCTATTCAACAAAGAAGTACAGCCCAATCTGTTCGTTTACAAAGAGTTACGTTTCAGAACCAATGGGGAGAATATGCTTTTGCAGGCGATACGATTCAGTTAGTAGGTACTTTTGTAAATTGGCTCAACCCTACCAACTCGTCTTTATCGGTAGAATTGAGTACAGTAAGCCCTACCAATGTAACTGTGGTGCAATCTACGTTTCAAATTGGTAGTTTGAATAGCTTAGATTCTACCCGCAATCAAGGGCAAAAGGCTTTTAAAGTTTATTTACCTAAAAATTTACCGCCTAATTCAGTCGTTACGTTTAGATTGGGTTATACAGACAATAAAGGCTATACAGACTATCAATATTTTTGGATACAAACATCAGATGATTTGCTAACATTGAACCAGCATAACATGGCTATTTCGGCAAGTTCTAATGGTCGTTTGGGTTTTGTAGATGAAGGCAATGCAAAAGGTGTAGGTATTACGTCTAACGGTTTGCCTTTAATCAAAGAAGCAGGGCTTTTGATAGGTTTAAATAACCGACAAGTGTCTAATGCTGTTTTGTCTGCCCCCAATCGCAAGCATAATCATTTTAAGTCTTTACAAACTATTCATTTTGCAAATAAAACCCTACAAACTTTAAGCACAACTTCCTCATTTTCAGATAGTTTGGCAGGTAATAGGCAAATAGGTGTAAATATTACGCAAGAACTTACTCAACGTATCAACAAACCACATAGAGATTATACGATTGCCACTTACACAATTACCAATCGTACTAACCAAGATATAGACAGCCTATCTGTTGGGCTATATGTAGATTGGGAGATTAACAACCCAAAAAATAACAAAGCCAATTGGGACGTTGCCCAACAATTTGGTTATGTGTATGACGGTGTACGTTACGCTGGCGTAAAGGCTTTGGGTAGCCAGCTACTCTACTATGCTTTGGACAAAGAAGCTACGAACAGTTTGAATATCAAAGACTCTTTTTCTATAGCAGAAAAATGGTTTACCCTTAATAATGGGACACGCCAACACCAAGCTGGTTATGTCCTAAATGGGGTAGGTAGTGATGTTGCCCATGTTGTAGGAGCAAAAATTATGAATTTGAAGGCAGGTGAAGTACGTACTTTACAGTTTATTATTGCAGCAGGAAATTCCTACCAAGACTTGTATGAAACTATGTTTATGGCTACGGCATACATAACGGGAAATGCTCCCAAAAGTCCTTTGCCTACTATCAAAACAACTTTATGTGCAGAAGATTTGACAATAAGACCACAAAATGGTAGTAATTTCAATTTTTATACCTCCGACAATCTGGCAGAACCTCTCAAAACAAGTAATATGTTGAGGGTTAATGTAGCTGATACCGCAACAACATATTACATAAGCAATGTAGATTCTTTGATAGAAAGCAGTTTAGTAAAGTATCAATTTAAAGTGCGTAGTGCTACGGCTATGATACAAGCCGTAGATTCTATCAATTTGTTTGAAAAACAAAACATACAATTTTATGGCATTGCCGACAAAGGACAAACGTATGAATGGAATTTTGGAGATGGTAAAAAATCTTTGCTACAAAACCCCTTGCATACCTACACCCTAAAAGGTAATTACATTGTGAGTCTGCAAGTTACAGATAGTTTGGGCTGCAAAACTACAGTAGCTAAGACTATTAGGGTAGTTTATTTGCCAAGAAGTCCACAGCCTATAGCACCACCATTTTTTCAGGTTTGTAGTAAAACTCCTGTGGTCATAGCTCCAAGCAACGGTACTAAATTTAAGTTTTATGCCAACGAACAACTAACACAACTCCTGCAAACAGGACAAAGTTTTTCGGTGAAAGACATTAAAATCAAGCAATTATACATTACCAATATAGATTCTGCCTTAGAGAGTTACCCCACCAAAGTAACTATCAACAGAACAGTGTTAGATGCAGACTTCACCACACAACCACAAGCCGACACCGTATTATTTACTTCGGTAGTATTTTTTGATAAGAGTATTGGCGAAAATACGATACGCCGTTGGGCATGGAATTTTGGTGATGGCACTACTTTAGAAGGTCGCAATGTTTCGCACAAGTTTAGTAAAAAAGGCATTTACAAAGTAAGTTTGACCATTACAGATGAAACGGGCTGTAGTGATGTGATGACAAAAGACTTTAAAGTAGGAGGGAGAAGTCCGTATCCTATAGTTACTTCTAAAGTGCTGTTGTGTACGCCGTCTAACTATGCTTTGACACCACAAAACGGAAGTCAGTTTGAGTTTTTTAAAGATGCAGCTTTGCAACAAAAAATAGGTAGTGGCAAAACTCTTACGACTTTTATAGCACAAAGCCAATTTGTCTATGTCGTGTGTGTAGATTCTATTGTAGAAAGTGCAGCAGCCAGAGTAGAGTTTTTGGTGCAACAAGCTACAGTAAACATAGATTTACCAACAGAACTAAAACTATTTGAAAGCAATACAATTACTTTACAAGCCCAAAGCAATGTGCCTGTAGTGCAATATTTCTGGGATTTTGGCAATGGCAATGTAAGCACAGCAGCCACTCCCACACAAATATTCACTCAACAAGGCAAGTACCCTATCAAACTAACTGTTACGGATAATTTAGGCTGTAAAACAATGGTTTACAAAGAATTAAAAGTAGTGAATAGGGCTAAGTCGCCATTGGTGGCAGCTTATACGGCTTGTGAAGGCGAAAATATTACGATTCGCCCACAAGGAGGTGCTGCGTTTAACTTCTATGTTTCTCCAAACGGTACCCCCATTGCGTCTGGTAGCAGTTATACAGTTAATCTCCGCAATCCTTTAGATTTGTATATTACTTGCACAGACTCAATGGCAGAAAGTTTGCCTACCTACACACGCATAGAGATTAGCAAAGTAAAAGCAGAATTTACGGTGAACTTAGACACGCTGAATCTGTATGAAAAAGATAGCCTTGTCGTAACAGTTGCACAGCCACAGGCTAATGTTAGCTATGAATGGAATATTAATAGTACGATTTACAAAGGACAAAAAATAGCTGTTTTGTTACCAAAAGAAGGTATTTACACAGTTGCGTTAAAAGCTACAGATAAAAATGCCTGTGCAGTTACAAGCTATAAAAATATTGTGGTGGTGTATGAAAATACAAGCAGCTTACCTCCTTACAAAAGGCTCATTGTATATCCTAACCCGACGAGAGACGAAGCTAAAGTAGAATTAGAGCTACGAAAAACACAAGAAGTTAGTTATCAACTCTATAACACCGCAGGGCAGTTACTACAACAAGTAGAAAAAGAGTACATCAAAGAAAAACTCTACCGTTTAGATTGTAGCCACTTGCCACAGGGTACATATTTACTCCAAATCAATATTGGAAACAAAACAGAAGTCCGTAAAATTATCATACATTAAACCAACAAAGCCCCTATGAGTTGTAAGACTCTTTAGGGGCAAAATATTTTAAATAGGCATATTTTTTATGAAAAACCTTTTTGCCACACAAGACCTTAACGAATTATTAGCCAGATTTGAGCTATTGAATTTAGACAGCCCAAGACAATGGGGAACAATGACAGTTTCGCAGATGTTAGCACACTGTATCAAACCTCTTGAAGTAGCTTTGGGAAAAGCCGAACTTCCTCAATCTTGGTTTGGGAAACTTTTTGGGGGAATTATCAAAAGAATGTTGTTGGGAGAAAAGCCATTTCAACAAAATGCCCCTACTTCCCCTTCGTTTATTATCAAAGACAATCCTAATTTTGATAAAGAGAAACAATACTTAGTAACTCTTATCAAAGAATTTGCACAAAATAACGGTGAGAATATCCGCAAAACGCCTCACCCTTTTTTTGGTAAAATGACACAAGAAGAATGGAATACATTGACTTATAAACATCTTGACCATCATTTAAGGCAATTTGGGTGTTAAAAAGTGCTGTATAAAATCACTCATAAAACATATTGCTGTGAATAAAAAAACACCCCCTTTGACATAACAAAGGGGGTGTTTTTATGTAGGCTTATTGACCTTTATAGAATTTGTCATAGTAACCTCTGAACAATTTTTCCAACTTTTCAAATTCGTTGGCATAAAACTCTTCACGTTTTTTATGTCTTTCTATACGTTTTTGTAGGTCATTATTGGCTGTAGAATCTGTTTCTGCCTCTAACTTCACATTCTCGTCAAAAGTTGCAGAGTCCTGTGTTACTACATTCAGTTCAGATTTTTGCTGTTTTTTCTCCCAATAAGTAGCCAACATTCCTTCTCTTTCAGCGTTGTTGCGGTAGCCCAACATAAGTTGCTGCATAATCATCAAACTGAAATCTTTAAGGCTGCTGTAGTGGAAAGAATTATTTTTTTCCGCAAACTTCAAATTACGTTCTGTACGAGTTAGCAATTCATTGCGTAAATCTTCTGCTTTTTTGTCATCTCCAAACAAGTGATAAGCTGCCACATATTTTGGCAAATGATAATCGTAGTCATAAGGAATACTGAAATCAGGTATTTTTATCAAAGAAGAATCTAAGGTTTGAATAGCTAATTTGCGTTTTCCGTCTAAAAATTGCTGCATAGCCAATCGTTGGAAACACTCTCTTTCGTTTGCCCCAAACTTGCGGTATTCATCGTCATGGTAAGTATTCGGGTTATCAAAGCCTCTAAACTCAAAAGTAGCCATGTTTTTAGCCATAATTTCCGCCTCTACTTCGCCTAATTCGCCATTCATTGTTTCGGCTTTTACAGGGATTAAACGGTATGCCATGCCTTCCATTTGCAAATAATCACGCACCTCGAAGTTCAAAGACCTTGCAGACGTATTGTTAAAGTAAATAGGTCTTGACCAATTACTTGTAGCAATCAAGTCTAACAATAACAAATCACTTTTCATCAAGTAGCTCACACCATTTCTCATCTTGAAATTCATACGGCTTACAATGCGGTTCTGCTTGTTTTTAGGCACTACATTGTTTTTCAAAACAGCTTCTTTGTCCACATCATAGAACAATACTTTTGAAGGAATAGACATTGTAGAACCGCCACCTTGTAATTCTACTAATAAAGCCTCTGAATTTTTCTTTACTAAATCTAAATAGGCTTTCACATCAATACCGTTTTTCACATTTGGATTCTCTACATACGGAATGAAGTCGTTTGTACCAGATTTGTAGTTGTCAAAAGCCAAAGAATAAGGCAGTGGCTCTGATTCGTAAGTTTTTCTACGAGTTTGTTCTATGTACCAGTCTGTTGCGTAGTAGCTCAATACCAATACTCTTACGTCTGTACGGAACTCCTCTACATCTTGCACGTACCACAATGGGAAAGTATCGTTATCGCCACCTGTGAACAAAACAGCATTTTTCGCACAACTTCTCAATGTATTTTTAGCTTGGTCAATAGAATGGAAACGACCACTGCGGTTGTGGTTATCCCAGCCTTTAAAGCCCATTAAAGCAGGCACGACCATTGCCAAACCGCCAGCTACCAAAGGTCTTACGTTTTCAGAAGCAATAACTTTTTTGAGCCATTCGGAAATCGCCAATACGCCAAATCCTATCCACATTGCAAAGGCATAGAAAGAACCTACATAAATATAATCTCTTTCTCTGGGTTCTACAGGCGGAGAGTTCAAATAGACTACAATAGCTACACCCGTTAAAATGAACAACAAACCAACAATAATAAAGCCTTTTTCGTCTTTTTGTAATTGATAAAACAAACCAATTAAGCCCAAAATCAACGGCAAGGCATAAAAATTATCTCTTGCTTTGTTATTAACAATAATTGGCGGAACATCTGTATCAGACTCAAAAGGTTGTAACCAATTTGCCTCTTTTTCATCACCATCACGACCCACGAAGTTCCACAAGAAATAACGGAAGTACATGTGTCCAATTTGGTATTTGAACATATAATACAAGTTGTCTATCAAAGTAGGTTTTTGCCCTTCTCTCAAATTTGCCCAAGAACGGTATAATTCGGGGTGGTCTTCGCCTTGGCTATACATACGTGGCAACAATACGTTATCTCCGTAAGTAGTTTCGGTACGGTAGTCATAAATTTCGTACTTGTCTTTGCCTTTGCGGTACAGAGCTTCTTTTCTTTCTACACCTGTTCTTTCAGATAAAAAAGTACGTCCATATAACAAAGGTCTGTCGCCATACTGCTCACGTTTCAAATAAGACACGAAAGACATTACATCTTGTGGGTCGTTTTCATCAATCGGTGGGTTTTGGTTAGAACGAATCAAAATGATGGCATAAGACATATAGCCAATTAAAATGAATGAAAAGCCTAATAAAATCGTGTTCAGTTGTACGTTACCTTTTTGGATAGAATAACGAATACCAAAAACTAAGGCAGACAAGAACAATAAAGTAAAAATAACTGCACCCGTACCAAATGGCAAGCCCATTCCATTCACAAAAAACAATTCAAATTTTCCTGCAATACTTGGTAAGCCCGGTATTACGCCTACTAAAATAAGCCCAACAATGACTAAGCCAATGAGCATAGCCGTAATAAAGCCTTGTGGTGTATGTAC
>CANGYA010000170.1 GCA_947457925.1 Cytophagales bacterium
ACTAACAAACTATTAGAGTTTATGAATAATTTTTTGTTATAGCCCCACCCAACCCTCCCCACAGGGAGGGCTAAAAAGGAGTTATTCATAAACTCTATTATTGCCCACAAATTTCTTTGGCAATCACGTCTATTTTTTGCATACCCAACTGCAAAGCCATGTCTATATCTCGGCAGGCTTGTTGTTGATTCCCCATTTTCATCATCAACAAAGCTCTATTGTAGTAGGTTTCTTTGTTATATTGGTTGAGTTGTAATGCCTTATTGTAATCTACTAAGGCATCATCTACTCGGTCAAGAGCATGATAAAGGCTACCTCTACGCAAATAAGCATTGTCATAATTGGGAACTAACTGCACCAATTTTTCAAAATCAGCCAATGCCTCTGGATATTTTTTTTGGGCATAGTACAAAACACCTCTTTGTTCGTAGGGTGGGGCAAAATCTGGTTTTTCTTTGATGACTATAGAAAATTCTCTAATACCTTCATCAAAATTAAATTTCTTTCTGATTTCCGCCCTTTCGTACCGTGAATGCCAATTATCTTTTTGCATAGTCATTATTTTGGTCAGTAAAGTATCCGAACCTGGGTAATCTTGAAGAATTTTATGCACTTGTAACTTTTGGTAGTAATTCGTTACGTCTGCGGGTTGTAGTTCAATGGCTTTCATGGCACTAAACATACCTTGACGTAAGTATTCATTTTTTATCTTTTCAAAATCATTGTGAGTACGGTTGGCTTTTCCACAAAATGCCTCACTACGCAAGGCGTAGGCGTGGTAATTATTTGCATCTAAATTGATGCTACAGTTCCATAATTCTACGTGGTCTTCCCACTTTTTCAAGTAGTTATAGGTTTGGTAAGTGTAGGCTATGGTAACTATTACAGCCAACGTAGTGCCTAACCATTGCATTTTTTTGTTTGTATTGAGCCATTGATGAACACCATACACCAACAATAGCACCAAGCCCAAAGAAGGCAAATACAACTGTCTATCGGCTGCAAAATATTTACCACCCAAAGGATAAAAATTTGCGATAGGCAATATAAACACCAAGAACCAAGCTAATGCCACTGCTGCTTGTGGTTGTTTACGCCATAACCACGCAGCCAATAACAATAAACCAATACCTATAAATACACCTACATAATGCAAAATAGTTAGTTCTGCGGGGTAGGCATACATAGGAGCTAAAAAGGCGGGCAAAAGGAACTGAAAAACGTAAAATGCGAGGGTGTAAAAGCCCAAAACTATTCTTTCAAAAAGGTTGTAGTCTGGAGCAAATTCATAGTTAGGAAGGGTAAAACCTGTAATATTTCCTGCCAAAACTCCTACACCTAAACAAGCTAATACACTGACAACCAATACGATTGTGTCTATTTTTTGCTCTTTCCATTTGTCTATTAATAATACTGCCAAAGGAAAAACCAAAGCCGTTAAACTGCTGAATAAAGCACCGAACAAAGCTCCAAAAAGTAAAGCCAATAACCATTTTTGTTGGCTATATTGCTTATAATATAAATAGGAAATAAGAGCCATAAGCAAGAAAAAAGCCCCTAATGTTTCGTTACGAGCCATGCCCAAAGCTACAGCCTCTACTTTCGTAGGGTGAATGGCAAATAACAAAGCCGTAACCGTACTTACGCCTATTTGCGAAGTGAGTAAATAAACCAACCAAGCCACCAAACCAACATTGAGGAGATGTAGCCACAAGTTCAAGCTATGAATAGCTTGCACACTGAAAGCCCCTTGTGCGTCATAATTGAAGAAATAGGTAAAAAAAGTAAGTGGGCGGTAGCTCACCCCAAAAGGTAAATTGAACAAGGCGGATATGTTTTCGCCAGAAACTGTTTTGAGGAATTTGTTGCTGATGATATACAAAGGGTCTTCGAAATTTGCCAAAGGCACATCTTTGAGATTGTAAAAGGCAAGAAAACCTAAAAAAACAGGTAATAGTAAATATAATAGTTGGTAATTAAATTTTTTCATGTTTAAATTCAATTATAGTGATACTAAACCCCAAATATGTTTTGAATATTTAGGGTCTGATTATTAGAAGGTTAGATAGTTTTAAACCCAAAAACCTTTGCCCAAAATTTGGCTGCACCGTCTTTTACAGTCGCATTATACATTCGCAAGGCAAATAAATATTGCTTTTTTAAGTCTTCGTTAGGATTTTGTGCTAAGGCTGTTGCCAAAGTATCTACCTCTGTTTTCCTATTTTTGAGGGTGTAGTAGGTGGTCATGCCCCACAAAAACAACATACCTGCTGTTACCAGAAAGATTGGAATGTAGCCCATAGTGATTTGAGATGAATAAGATGTTTAAATTTTTTGCAAAATTACACGATTATTAGTGAATAAGTTGTAATGCTGTCATCTTTTATGCTTATATCAAAATCACTTTAATATAAGTAGTAGGCATTACACACTATTTACTTTATAGAGAAGCCCTTAAATGAACTTACCAAGCATAAAAATAGCTACTAATAATTAATTATTTAATTTTTTCTTTATAATCAGTTGCTTTTTATATAACTTTGCAATATATACACTATCAAAATATTATGAACGAAGAACTCTTGCAACGTGATTTACTGAAAAACCCTGAAAAAATAGGCAAATGGGATTTTTATAATATAGGTGCTACAACTGTTAAAGCACTGAAAGAGGCAGGTATTATTTTAAGTGTAGATTATGGAGATATTGATAGCAAAAAAGTCGATGCGATTATTGTATCAAGAAAAAAAGTGATTGCTATTATTGAGTATAAAAAACCTTCCGAATTTAAAACCAAAGCACAACAAGATAAAGCAATCAACCAAGAAATTGAGGTTGCCAAAATCTTAAAAGCAAAAATTATTATTGCCACAGACACGCAAGAAACAATTTGGGTAAATGTGCAAACAGCCAACCGAATAAAAGACGAAAATGGGCAAGAGTTAAAATATAAATTTGATAAAGCAGACGAAAAACTACCTGCCTTAATAGAAAAAATTAACTTTTCTATTCACGAAAAAAACGACCAAATTAAACCCAAAGAACTCGTAAATCCTACAGATTTGGCACGCAGTATTTGGCAAGATATATGGTCTGTAAGTGGTGCAACACCCGAAAATTGCCTTTATACTTTTGTAGAATTGTTTATTTTCAAATATTTAAGTGATTTGGGAGTTCTTACAGGAGTATTTAATTTTGATAACTTAATGAATAGTTATAGTTCTAATAATCAAGAAGATATATTAGAATTTTATGCTGGTACTATTCGCCCAAAAATCAAAGTATTATTTCCAGAAAATGTAAAAGATAAAACCACGATTATTAACGGAACTATTTTTGTATCCAAAGACCAAAAAGCAGTAAAAGGATATAGTACAGTTTTCAAAAAAGTTTTAGAAAAATTTAAAAATTATGGCAAATTGGAACATATTGATTATGATTTTAAAAGCCAATTATTTGAAAGTTTTTTGAAAGAAAGTATTTCTAAAAAGAATTGGGGGCAATTTTTTACGCCCTTGTGTGTGGTACGTGCTATTACAGAAATGGCAAAAGACGACATCAAAGAAGGAATTACTATCTGCGACCCTGCGTGTGGCGTGGGAAAATTCCTTTTAGAACCTATAAAAAAACATTTAGAAAATTTCTATAAAGTTGATAAAAAAGGCATTACCCAAAAAATAAAATTGGTAGGTTATGACAAAGGTTTTGATAAAGACGAACAAAAAACTATCATCTTGGCGAAGGCTAATATGTTAATTTATTTTTCAGATTTAATTAGAGATAATCCTAACCTAACTAATAAATTTTCTGAATTATTTAATGAAAGTTTTGAACTCAAAACTAATTCTATCCTTGGCACATTGTCCGAACCTGTACGTGATGAATATGATTTAATTTTGACAAATCCGCCTTATGTGATGAGTGGTAGCAGTAATTTGAAAGAAGAAATCGGAAAAGATGCCGAACTGAAAGATTACTACAAAATTAATGCAATGGGTGTGGAGGGTTTGTTTATGGAGTGGATAATTCGGGCTTTAAAACCAAATGGAAAAGCCTACATTATTGTTCCTGACGGACTTTTTAACCGCCAAAGTGATAAAAATATGCGTCAATTTATCCTTGATGAGTGCTATATTGATGGCATTATTTCATTACCAATTAAAACTTTTTTTACTACACCACAGAAAACATATATTCTTTGTTTGACCAAAAAAGCTAACAAAAAAGACATACAAAATTTTCCTGTGTTTACTTATTTGGTCAGCGAAATAGGCGAAACAAGAGATATTTACCGTTTTTCCATGCCACAAGATGACCTTAGCGAAGCTGTTGAGTTGTTTTCCTTTTATAAGGGTAATAAACAAGGTTTTGCCAAATTTAATCCTGATAAAAGATGTAAAGTGCAACCAATTTCTATGTTTGTAGATAGAGTAGAATTACCTAATGCGTGGTACATTGACAATTTTTGGAATAAAGAAGATAAAATAACACTTGGTATTCTTGATGAAGAAGTGAGCATAAAGGCAAAAGAATACCCTTATTTATTGGAAAATACTGCTAATATTATTTTAACATTAAAAAATGAATTAGTGGCAATGAACCAAGAAATAAGTACAAGTGCTTTGGTTAAATCATTTACATTAGTTGAATTATTTGATATAGTAAGTGGTAATTCAAAACTAACCCAAGCTTATTTGAATAGAAATAAGGGGGAATTTGTAGTTTATTCTGCTAATACCAAAGAAAATGGTGTGTTTGGTTATATTAACACGTTTGACCACGAAACCGAATGTATCCAAATTACAACTAATGGAGTATATGCAGGAACTGTTTTTTATAGAGCAGAACATAAATTTAGTATAAATGGCGATGCTCGTCTGTTAATTAAGAAAGATGAAAATTTACATTATCAATACTTAGTTTATCAGTTAAGTAATGTATTTAATCAATATAATTTTAATTGGCAGAATAAACCAACCGTTGCAAAAATCAAAGATATTTCAATAGAAATTCCTATCACAACAGACGGAAATTTTGACTTGGAAACTCAGCAACAGATTGCAGAAAAATATCAAAAAATTGAGGAAATTAAAAAACAACTTGAAATAGAAGTAAAAAAAATCACGACTATTAAAGTTGAAATTTAAACATTTTTTAAAATATGAAAATATCCGAACTTATTAAAATTCTACAATCTGCACCTGATAAAAATGCAGAGGTTTATATTCAAAATGGAGATTTATTGACTAATTCAATAGATTTTAGTTTTGATGATAATAATGACGTGCAATTATATGAAATAACAACACCTGAAATAAATGATAATTTCCCAATAGAGATTTTGACTTAATTGCTCAACAAGAAATCGCAGAAAAATACCGTAAAATTGAAGAAATCAAAAAAATGATTTCGATAGAATTAAAGAAAATTAAAGCAATAGAAATTAGTTTTTTGTAGTTTTTTTTAAGTAAAAAATAAAAATATTTTTTAAATCTAACAAAACTCACTATTCCTTAAAAATAGTAAGTTTTGTTATTTTATTTTAAAATAAGATGAAAAACTTATAGCTACCCACACTTGTTATGTACCCAAACAAAATTTTAATTAGCTTATGAACCCTCCAAACAGTGTATTATTACTTACTCAATGCTTTCAATGTGTGTGTGCCATTGCATTTTTGGTTGTTTTTAGCCTTCAATTCACTACTGCACAAACTGTTTTGCCTACGCAACTGCGTTATGAATTTGTATTTCCTACGGTGCAAGGTTTTTCGCAGGCTTGGGCAGGTGGTCTTAATTCCCCACAAGTCAGCACCATAGATTTAAACGGCGACAAAATCAATGATTTGGTGCTGTTTGATAGAAGCACCAGCCGTTTATTTACGTTTTTGGCACAAAACAACGCCTATACGTATAGTCCCGAATATGAAATTTTATTTCCCCGAAAAATACAAAATTTTTGCTTGTTAGTAGATTATGACAATGACGGCAGAAAAGACATTTTTACCAAAGGAGATTTTACGGTAGAAGTGTATAGAAATATCAGTGTAGAAAATGCCGTTGTAAGTTTTACAGCAACGCCTAAGTTATTGAATGTCAGAAGTATTAGTTCGGGTTTACCTATTATTATGAACATAGACGCAACGGACATTCCAGCTATTACAGATGTGGACAATGATGGAGATATAGATGTGTTGAGTTTTATTCCACAAGTAGGGCAGAACGTAGAGTTTAACCGAAACATGAGCATTGAAAAGTACAAAAAAGCAGATAGTTTGGATTTTGAAAAGGCTACTGTTCGTTGGGGCGAATTTGATGAGTGTAATACTTGCAATGATTACCGTTTTGGCAATAATTTTTGTCGTGCCTACAAAGAAGATGATGATGGCAAGCAAGTTTTACGCACCGAACACGCAGGTTCTACGCAACTACTCATAGATTTGAACGGAGATGGCATCAAAGATATGCTATTGGGCAAGGTAGATTGTAGCAATTTATCGGCTTTTATCAACAGAGGAACAGCCCAAAATGCCCGTTTTGATGGTTTCATGGCAAATTTTCCGACAGGCACGCCAATTAATATTCCTACTTTTCCCGCAGCTTACTACGAAGATGGTGATTTTGACGGAATCAAAGACCTTTGGGCAGCCCCCAACACCGCCACCAACGACAACCGCAGGGTAAATTTTAGTAAAAGTCTTTGGTTTTACAAAAACAGAGGCAGCAACAACAACCCTAATTTCCAGTTAGTAGCTACGGATTTTCTACAAAACCAAATGATAGACGTAGGCGAAAGAGCCAAACCTATTGCCGTTGATGTAGATGCAGACGGAGATTTAGACTTATTAGTGGCTAATGGTGGCAGTTTACAAACCGATAATTCGTACAAGGCACAAGTTTTTTATTTTCAAAATACGGGGACAAATGCCCAGCCTGCCTTTCGGTTACAAGACAACAACCTTTGGGACTTTTTGGCGTTAGGCGTGCAAGGAATACGGTTGAGTTTTGCAGATTTGAACCAAGACGGTGCAATAGATTTGATTTTCAACAGTGCCACAGTGCCTGCCAATGCTGCATCTTTACAATACGTTTTGAATGAAAATTTGCCGAATCAAGCCCTTAGTTTTTCATTGGCAAAACGCCAACTGTTAAATATCAGCGTAAGACCGTATGAAGATGCCCTGTTTGTGGACTTGAACAATGACCGAAATATTGATATGTTATTAGGTGGTTTGGTTGGCAATTTGTCGTACTATGAAAATCAAGGTAATCTCAATTTTTCATTAATTACCAGCGAGGCAGGCGGTTTGGGCATCAACATTCAGAAACAAGTGCTAAGTGTGGCAGTGGCAGACGTAACAGACGACAATCAATTAGACCTTATTACGGGAGATGCTTCGGGGCAAGTGCAGATTTATGACAATTTTGTAAAAGATTTACGAGGTATATTCAAACCTTTGGGCAATTTTATTCGCCACAAAATTAGTGGAGTCATTATAGACCCGAATTTTGGTAGGGAAGTTTGTCCTGCGGTTTGGGGTAAAAATATTGTGTTGGGTTTAGGGACAGGTGGCGTACAGTTCTTGCAACGCCAACAAGTAATTTTGGGCAATGAAGACCCAAATTTTACACGCAATCACTTAGAAATCTATCCTAATCCAACTACAGACCACCTAAATATTCGTAGCGAAGAAGAAGGTACTATTCAGATTTTCAATCTATTAGGGCAAAGCATTTATACTTTACAAAATATCCAAGCCCATACTACGCTAAAAATTGCTACCGAAAATTGGGCAAAAGGGGTGTATCTAATGCAGTTTACCGCAGCCCGAAATGAACAAAGCACAATAATAAAGGTAGTGAAATAATGAATAGCAACATACTACTAATACTTCTTTGAGAACTGTTAGTAGTAAAAATCTGCGGACTATTGTGCAAGTTATAAATACAAAAATTGGAAAATCTATCAATAAATCGTAACATTGGAGTAAATTAAAACCTTTATGAATATGAAAAAAAATGCGTATGCAGCCATCTTTGGCTTGTTGATAGGCGGGCTTTGGGCTTGTGAAAGTAGCACGCCAGCCCCCAGCACTACACAATTATTACAAGGAAAATGGGCTGAAAAATCAACTACTGTAAAAGTAGAAAATATAAAAGGTTTGCCCTTACCCTTGCAATTACTCTTGGGAAATGCCCTTACGATTGATACCTTGAAACCTATCCGAGAAATAGCTTTTATAGACGGACAAAAAGCCACTGTTGTTACATCTACGGGAGGGGCAAATGCACCTACACAAACCGCCACCGTCAATTGGACTTTGACAGAGAGTGGTAGCACCAAAACACTGAATTTTTCGGGCTTGACCAACAATAATTTGCCTATTCCACAATCTACAAGTAGTGAAATTAAAAAATTGACTACTACCGAAATGACATTGGAAAGCAAACAAAAAATTACAGGTTTAGAATTTCCTGTTCCGCAATTTGGCAACTTAAAAGTAGATGCAGACGTTACAACTACAATCAATTTTACAAAGAAATAGGGGACTAATATTAATACACAATTATTCAGTGGTAATTGTGCATTAATTATATTAAGTAATTGGAAAAATAAATGTACCACAGACTTTAGTCTGTGAGTCTTTGATTATCAAGAGATTACAGACTAAAGTCTGTGGTACAATACAATACTATCAATTAATTAGTTACTCATACTTAGGAAGTAGTACAATCAAAAAGAACTTTGGTAGGCTATAAAACAAAAAAACCTAAACTTTTTAGTTTAGGTTTTTGCTCCTTCTCTTGGGCTTGAACCAAGGACCCCATGATTAACAGTCATGTGCTCTGACCAGCTGAGCTAAGAAGGATTTTTGTTTTTTAAGGTACTTATTTTTGTTTCCCTTATTTTGATGACACAAAGATAGTAGGTCTGAATATTCTGTGCAAATATTTCTCAAAAAAAATTGAAATTTTTTTTGAGAAATATTTTAAATAAAAAACAACTATTTGATTTTCAATTAATTACGAGATAGGTGTTTTTTTTAATTTTTTCCGAAAAACCACTAAAACAGTAGCTATGCTCAAAATTACTCCGCCTATGTAGATGAACCAAGTTAGAAAATTATGCTGGGTGCTGTTCGTTTGGGACTCCCCAAACAATGTTTTTTGTCCTTCAATCGGCATGATTTTGTGTGGATAAATAAAATCTTCTTGAGCTATACTCACCTGCTTGTCCATCATATTCGCATAAAGTGGGGCTTTGGCTTGGTTGCCGCCAAAACGCAACTGGTATTTTTTTCCTTGTGTCATATTTGCCACTAAATAATAACGCAGTTGGTACAGTTGCACCCCCGTAATTGTAGGAGCTGTATGACGATAGTGTGGTATTCTCAACCGTAAATACCTCGTTTTCAACTTATTAATAACCAACTGTAAAGGCATTTGTGGCGTAAGCTGCAAAGTTTGGTAATGTTCGTAAAAACCTGCATCATCTTGTTTCGTTTGCACCTCTATATTGTAGGCATAGTCGGCACTGCTGCACTCTGCTTGTATATCTACCCAATTTACGTATTGTGTACTATCCAAAGTTACTTCTACATAACTCACTGTATCTCTGTTATTTACTGTTTGAGAAACAGTGAGAGGTAAGGAAGCAATGAGATGGTAGCTTTCTTTTGGAAACAGCGAGGTTTGATACGTAATTTTTTCAATTTGAATAGGCGAACTGTCAAAGTCATCTGTAGTGATTTTGAAGTAACGAAACGAAGTGCGTCTAAAATGATAGGCGGGAATTGTCAAGCCTTGATGTTGGTGAATTACCCACTTATCTTTTAATATTTCCCACTGTTCATGGTCATTGCTGCCACTTAGTTGCAAAGTTTTTTGTCCTGTGAAAGTTTTAAGATGCAAACTCAAGTTATCTATGTTGCTGTGTTGGGTATTTTCAAAAACTACTTCAGTTTTTCGCCCTTCTTTGTTTATTTTGCTGTATAAAAATAAGGGTAAAGTGCTACAAGAGTGTTGTAAGGGGATTTCGCCTTGTATCACATATTCCACTTCTTTTTGGGTTTCATCATAAAGGCGTAAATTGCCAAAATCTGCGGAAAGTTGATTGACTATTTCAGGCACTAATTCTATACGATTATAGCCTGTTCGTTGGGCTGTAAACGGTGCTGTTTGGTAAGTGAAATGCTCTTGGGCAAAAAGTTGAAAAGTACCCATAAAAGAAGTAAACCAAAGATAGAGTAGAGTTTTTTTCATGCTGTTAGCAAGGTATGATATGGTTGAAAATTATTTTACAAAAATTGATGACTAATAGACAAGAAAGTAAACTTTTTAGGCAGACTATTTTGTTAAATTCTCTCAAAAAAATTAAAGATTTTACAAATTTTATTACATGATAGATACACACGCACACATTTATTCTAAACAGTTTGACAAAGACAGAGAAGAGATGCTTAGAAGGGCTTTTGAAGAAGGACTTACCCATATTTTCATGCCGAATGTCGACCATGAAAGCATAGACGATATGCTGGAGTTGGAACTCAAATATCCTAAACAATGCTACGCCATGATGGGGCTGCACCCTTGTTCGGTAGATAAAAACTTTGAAAAAGAATTGTATCTCGTAGAAAATTGGTTGTCGCAACGTCATTTTACGGCAGTTGGCGAAATGGGCATAGATTTGTACTGGGATACATCTTTTGTGGAGCAACAAATCGAGGCTTTTAAAATTCAGGCGAATTGGGCGAAAAAATACCAACTGCCTTTGATTATTCACAGCCGTAGTAAGCAAGACGGTGAAGCTATGCAACTGATTATCAAATTATTGCAAGAACTCAAAACAGAAAACTTATATGGTATTTTGCATTGCTTCACAGGCACGGTGGCAGATGCAGAACAACTGATAGACTTAGGTTTTTCGCTGGGTATAGGCGGTGTGGTTACGTACAAAAATTCGGGGTTAGACCAAATTGTTGCCCAAATTCCGATAGAACATTTGGTGGTGGAAACAGACTGCCCTTACCTTGCTCCGCAACCACACAGAGGCAAACGCAACGAAACAGCATATACTAAATTAGTTGTTGAAAAAATAGCTACTGTTAAGTCTTTGGCTGTCAAGGAAGTAGCTGAACAAACAAGCCAAAATGCTTTGAAAATTTTTAAGTATTTGTAAAAAATTGAAAAGAGGTTAGTTCTATAAAGGTCTATAGTGTAGTGCTATGAATTGTTATACGTAGTGTTCAAGAAGCCCTATAAAGATGTAATCTTTCTAA
>CANGYA010000171.1 GCA_947457925.1 Cytophagales bacterium
GAATTGTTATGCGTAGTGTTCAAGAATCCCTATAAAGATGTCATCTTTCTAAAAGATGACATCTTTATAGGGATTCTTGAACACAATCAAACTTATTTCTTTGAAAAAATTAGTTTTACTATAAGTTTTTAAGGCACGATACTATAAAACCTTATTAGGTTGAGCAGATGTATTTGGAGTTATTGATAAGTATATTTTCTTGCACCTGCCAACGTAACAGGTTCATTGAGAATACTTTGCAAGATAAATTTCCCTTCATCTTTACAAATAGGCATAGCCAATGTTTTCTCATGTAGTTGTTCATACGTAGCTGTATCAATGGCTTGGCGTTGGGCTAAGCCTTCAAATAGTTGAAAGGCTGAAACGATATTTTTGTAAGTGGGCTGCACCACTCCCTCAAAAACTTTTGACTTTGAGCCACTACCATACGCACAAAAACCTATGGTTTGGTGTGTGATATCTTCGCCACGCCCAACTTTTGCAGCTAAACTACTCATCAATGCCATGAAAATAGAGGCGGTGTACATATTACCAATTTGCGAAGAAGCCGTTTGTCCATCAGCTATTTTTTCTTTGACAAAGCTATTATAGTATTCACTTTTGGCTACGGTTTTGATAAGTTCTACTAAATTATTGTTGGGCAATGTGTCTGTTGTAAGTCCTATTACTTGGCTAAGTTGCTTATTATGAGGGGCTTGTAATCTTTCTTCTGTAAAAATTTCTGTAAACATTCTCTTGCCATGAAACGCATACGGCAAGTGAAAAATAATTTGCGACCATTTTTCAGAAGGCAAATCAGTAGGCGTATATTCGCCTAAAGCTACTTTTTGTTGTTTAAAATGCTGGTAAGCTGTTTGTAGGCGTTGTTGGTAACAGTTATTAGAAAATTGCCCATCAAAAACAGGTGTTTCACTGAATTTAGGCTTGAAAAAATCATGTTCACTTTGCGTAGCCACCCCCCAAGTATCATTGATGAGCAACAAACGTGGATTTTGGGTAATTAACAGAGCCACTGCACCCGCACCTTGTGTATATTCGCCACCCGAAAATTTTTCATACTTGGCATAGTCCGTTGCTACCACAATCCCTGCACGATTTTCTCCGCCTCGCACCCAATCTAGTGTGTTTTGAAAAGCATCTACCCCACCAATACACGCAAAAGTCATGTCTATAGCATCACAATACAAAAAATGTTGTTGGTCAGTGCCTTTTTGGGCATTGTATCGAGAGTTAAGCATTTCTAAAATGTAGGTAGCTAAGGGTTTTGCCCCATCAACTCCCGATTCTGTGCCTACATACAACCTGCCAATACTTTCGGGTGCTATCTGATAGGTGGTCAATAATTTCCAAACGGCATTGGCTGCCATGCTTGCGGCATCTTCATTGATATCGGGCAGAGCCATTTTGAGTACCCCTAAACCTTTGCTTAATTTGTCATAGTCAAGTTGGCGAGTAGGAGCTAAGTCTTTCAAATCCAAGTAGATAGAGGGTACATAGTATGCCATTGCATCTATGCCTACAGGAACATTGTTTTTTTGCATAAAAAAGTAAGTTGAATAGAAACCAATCTGTTGCGAAGATAAAAAAAGTTTGGAATATACTTTTCAAGTCATTCTCCATCTCAAAAACTTAAAATCAGGCGTACTTGTTAGAAATTTACTACTATTGCTTATTTTCTCACCTTTTTTATGTTTATTCGCTAAACGAACTTCATCAAATTTTTTGCTTATGTGCGGAATTAGTGGCGTTTTTGCCTTCAATATGATAGGCGGAATGTATATGATAAATTTGCAAGCAGCCAACGAAGCCTTAGCTCATAGAGGTCCCGATGCTGCGAGGCTTTTTAATGACGAAAAAGTAGGGCTGGGGCATCGGCGGTTGTCTATCATAGACCTTTCGGCTGTGGCTCACCAACCCATGACAGACGAGTCGGAAAATTACACAATCGTATTCAATGGCGAAATTTTTAATTACCAATCCCTTAGAAAAGAGCTTGAAAATCAAGGAGTTCAATTCAAAAGCCAGTCTGATACAGAGGTTTTACTGCATCTTTATATCCAATACAAAGAACAATGTTTGAACAAACTACAAGGTTTTTTTGCTTTTGCCATTTATGACAAAGCCAATGAAACTTTGTTTGTGGCAAGGGACAGAATGGGAGTAAAACCATTATTATATTATTTTGATGAAGATAAATTTTTGTTTTCATCAGAATTAAACTCTTTGTTAGCTTTTAATTTGCCTAAACGCATAGATTACCATTCTATTGCCTTGTATTTTCAACTACACTACATTCCTTCGCCTCATACGGCATTCCAAGATATTTACAAATTGCCACCAGCCCATTACGCTATAGTCAAGAAAAAATCTTTGGAAATTTGCCCGTATTATGAAGTGAGCAAAGCCATAACTACACACTACCAACCGTATTTACAAAGCTATGACAAAGCCCAAAGGCACTTGGTAGAGCTATTAGAAGATGCGGTAAAGTCAAGATTAATAGCAGATGTACCCGTAGGGACTTTTTTGAGTGGAGGCATAGACTCGTCTGTAGTGGCTACGATTGCAGCAGGTTTTCATAAAAATATTCAAAGTTTCTCGATAGGTTACAAAGATGAACCGTTTTTTGACGAAACACATTATGCCGAATTGGTAGCCAAAAAAATAGGCACAGCACACACTGTTTTTAAACTAAGTAATGATGATATTTTTGAGGCAGTACAAGAATTATTAGGATTTTTTGGAGAACCTTTTGCAGATTCTTCGGCTATTCCGTTTTATATTTTGAGCAAAAAAACACGCCAAAAAGTAACGGTAGCTTTGTCTGGAGATGGAGCAGATGAAATTTTTGCGGGCTACAACAAATACGCAGGTGAATACAGAATACGCCACGCTGGAACAGTAGAAAATTTGGTGCAACAATTTTTGCCATTATTGGAAAAAATGCCTCAATCTCGCAACAATCCTTTTGCGAACAAAGTACGGCAGTTAGTTAAAATGGGCAAAGCCATGCAACTTTCACCTGCGGAAAGGTATTGGTTTTTGAGTTGTTTTACACCGCCTAACACTCTTAATCAACTGTTTAGCAGTGAGATACAACAACGCATACAAAAAAGTAATATTGAACAACGCCAACAGCAATTTACAAAATACATTACAGGTAAAGATTTGAATGATATGTTATTGGCAGATTGTCAGTTGGTACTGCCCAATGATATGTTGCACAAAGTAGATTCTATGTCTATGGCGAATAGTTTGGAGGTACGTGAGCCGTTTATGGATTATAGAGTGGTAGATTATGCCTTTGCCCTGCCCGAAGCCTACAAAATAGACGGTAGTATGAAGAAAAAAATATTACAAGATGCCTTTCGTCATGTCTTGCCAAAAGAGTTGTACCAAAGACCAAAACATGGCTTTGAAGTGCCTTTGATGAAAGGTTATCAAAGAGAATTGAAGTCCTTGATAGACAATTTATTAGACGAAGATTTTATTCGTGAACAAGGCGTATTTAATCCTACTTACATCAAAAATTTACGCCAAACCATTGCCCAACAAGGCAGCTATGACCAAAATCATGTCTGGGCTTTGTTGTCGTTTCAACATTGGTGGAAACGGTTGGATTTGAGCATTGTAGAGCCGAAAAGAGAGGAGGAATAATAACAGAGGAATTACAAAAAATAATATGAAAAAATAACTCCGCAAGAGCTTTAAGCCCTTGCGGAGTTTACAATCAATAGATTTTTACTTTACTAAATTAACAATCTCGTCATCAAACGGCTTTACTCCTGAACCAAAATATTTGAGTAATTTTCCGTTTTCATCAACCAAGTATTTGCTAAAATTCCAACGTGGAGCTTGGTCATTCCAGCCGTTTTCTGCTTTGGTGCTTAACCATTTGTAAAGTGGGTGTTGGTCTTCGCCTGTTACAGAGATTTTGGCAAACATTTGAAAACTTACCCCGTAGTTTTTCTTACAAAAAGTAGCTATTTCTTCGTTACTACCGGGTTCTTGTCCGCCAAAATTGTTGGCAGGGAAGCCTAAAACAGCCACTTTTTCTCCGTATTTTTCATGAAACTTTTGGAGTTCATCATATTGTGGCGTATAACCGCATTTAGAGGCTACATTGACAATCAAAATCTTTTTGCCTTTATAGGCAGCTAAATTCACGTCTTTACCGTCTATGGTTTTCATTGTAAAGTCGTGTACAGTTTTTGAGAGATTATTTTCGGGCATACTGGCTTGTTGGGTTAAATTAGTAGGGCTTTTGCGGTCATTTGCACCAATGCAACTTACAAGGGCTATGAGTGCAACTGCGAAAAAATTTATCATATTTTCTTAGATTTAAGTTCTTTCTTTCAACTCTACGCGGTGTCATTAAGTTTATGTTGGCTTGTTAAATTTTGGTAAATAAGGTTTGCTTATTCATTTTTCAAAACTTCCAACAACCTTTTTGTATCAACCGTATTGCCACAATCAAAATGCCCTTTGGGACAAGCCTTGTAACCATGCAAACCGCAAGGACGACAAGCCAAAGGCTTTGCAGTGCTAACAACGGCAGAGTGAGTAGAAAGTGGCGTAAAACCAAATTCTGGCACAGTAGAACAAAAAACAGCACACACAGGAGCATCAACTGCCGAAGCCAAGTGCAAAGGGGCAGAGTCATTGACATAATTCATGGCTGCGTCCTTCATCAAGGCTGCGGATTCTAATAAATTCAGTTGTCCACAAAGATTAATAAGACGAGCAGCGTGGCTGCGTTGCTGTGTTACAGTTGCTATAATTTCTTGGCAATAGGCTTTGTCTGTAGGGCTGCCTAATAAATAAATTGTCCAATTAGGGGCTATATGCGTCAAAAATTCAATCCATTTTTCTTTTGGAAATTGTTTAGTAAACCACACAGACGTAGGAGCTATACAAATGTAAGGTTGTGTTTTTAGGGCTTGTACTTTTTGGAACTGTTCGGCAGTGGGGTACAAAACAGGGTTGGCAGCTTTTGCATCTGTCCACTGACTAATCAACTGCTGATTACGAGCTACTTCATGCGTACCATCGCCGATTGTGTGCGGGAAATGGTGCGTAAAAGTCCACGCAAAAGGGTTGTTTTGAAAGCCTACAGTAGTTTTTGCCCCACAAAGAGCCGTAAAAGCACCTGTAGCCCCAAATCTCTGTACGTTTACCACCAAATCGTATTGGGTGCTACGTACTTCTTTGAGTAACCCCCAAAGATTTGCATATTTGTTATTTTGCTTGTCCCAAACCCATACTTTGTTGAGTAAAGGGTGTTTGTGCAATAAACTTTCATTACCTTTTCTAACCATCATATCTATTTGACAATCAGGGTAATAGCTATGCCATTTTTCTATTAGTGAGGTAGCCAACACAACATCACCTAAAAAAGCCGTTTGTATGATTAGTATTTTATTCACTATACTCCGTATTTTTGGCTACGAAGTTATACGTTTGTACGGCTAAAACAAAATGCCTTTGCGAGTGTTTTGTTTTAAAAGACCTCACCCCCTCTCCATTTGGAGAGGAGAGTTTTCATCAATTTTGACCTTTTAAGGTCAATCCCCCTCTCTAAATGGAGAGGGGGCTGGGGGGTGAGGTAAACAAAATATTCATTTTTCATATTTTTTCAACCATTCAATTATGCAAACAGGTGTATTATTGGTCAATTTAGGCACACCCAACAGCCCTTCTACTGCTGATGTGCGTAAATATCTACGCCAATTTTTGATGGACGGCAGAGTAATAGATATTCCTTTTATTCCTCGTTGGTTACTCGTCAATCTGATTATAGCTCCGTTTAGGTCGCCAAAATCTGCAAAAATATACAAAGAAGTTTGGACAGAAAAAGGCTCTCCGCTAATGGTGTATGGTCGTGCTGTAGAAAAATTATTACAAGAAGCCTTAGGCAATGATTATATTGTGGCGTTGGGTATGCGTTACCAAAATCCAAGTATTGAAAGTGCCATTAAAATTTTACAAGACAAGGCAGTAGATAAAATCATTGTCTTGCCACTGTTCCCACAATACGCCTCTGCGTCCACAGGTTCTGTGCATGAAGAAGTGATGAGAATAGTAAGTAAATGGCAAATTATTCCGACTATCAAATTGATAGATGCCTACCCAACTAACGAAAAAATGGTTAAAATTTTTGCGGATACGGGCAGAAAATACATGAAAGAACATCATTTTGACCATTTTATTTTTACGTATCATGGGTTGCCCGAAAGACAAATTAGAAAAGGCGACAGCACCGCCAAATGTTTGACAGGCGACTGTTGTGCTACTTTGCACAAAGACAATCGGCTTTGTTATAGGGCGCAGTGCTTTGCCACTTCAAGGGCTTTGGCTAAAGAATTGGGCTTAGATGAAACACAGTACACCGTTTGTTTCCAATCTCGACTGGGTAATGACCCTTGGATAAAACCTTATACAGACAACATTATCAAGGACTTAGTGAAAAGTGGTAAACAAAATATTTTGGCTTTTTCTCCGTCTTTTGTGGCAGATTGTTTGGAAACAACTATTGAGATTGGAGAAGAATACAAAGAAATTTTTGAGGAAGCAGGTGGTAAACATTGGCAGTTGGTAGAAAGTCTGAATGATAATCCGCAGTGGGTAGAGGTTTTGAAGGAAATGGTGCAGGGTTAAAATTTATCCTATTCACCTATATGATGACCAAACCTATAAGGTTTTCAAAACCTTATAGGTTTTTAGGCTAAATTTTTCAAAAAGCATCTTCAAAATGTTCTATTTCATTGCCCGAAATGCTAATAATATCAAAACGTATGTCATGCAGTAAATTTTTTTCTGTCAAAAATGCTTCGGCTGTTGCTTGTAGTAGCCTTTCTTTTTGTGGACTCACTGCCATTTCGGGATAGCCAAAAGCCGTATTTTTTCTACTTTTGACTTCCACAAACACAATTACGTCTTTGTCCCATGCTATCAAATCTATTTCTCCTTTGCCTGCCCTGTAGTTGTTAGCAATGATTTCATAGCCTTTTGATACTAAAAAATTAGCAGCCATTTTTTCGGCTTCACGTCCTTTTTCCGTATTATTTTTCATAGTAAGTGCAAAATTGCTTAGTTTTGAACAAGTAAGAAAGTGATACAATAAATCTATTTTCATGTTTGCATATATTCAAGGAAAATTAGTTCATAAAGAGGCTACATTGGCAGTGATAGATGCCAATGGCATAGGTTATGAAATTCGTATAGCCACAAACACCACAGGAACTTTGGTGCTTGACCAAGTTTGTAGGTTGTATATTTATCTCCACATCAAAGAAGATGCCCATACTTTGTATGGTTTTTTGGACTACGAAACCAAAAAATTATTCATGCAATTAATTAGTGTGTCTGGGGTAGGAACAAATACTGCCATGCTTATTTTGTCCTCTTTGAGCAATGTAGAAGTGCGTGAGGCAATTATTAAAGAAGACATTGCCACCCTAAAAGGTGTAAAAGGTATTGGCATTAAGACAGCCCAACAAATTATTTTAGACCTTAAAGACAAATTGAAAAAAGAAGATTTACAAGAAAATTCTATTTCACCAACCAAGTTAGTTGGTTTCTACAAGACTTCTTCGGGTAAACAAGAAGCCTTAGAAGCCTTAATGACTTTGGGTATTGCTAAAAATGTGGCAGAAAAAAGCATTGAAAATGTACTCAAAAAATACGGTGCAGACCTTAAAACGGAGGAAATTATCCGTTATGCTTTGAAAAACAATTAGTTAATATACGTTGGCATGACAATCATACCATTGTTTATACGATTGTCAAGGTCTTCGACCATTGCCAACGTATAAAAAGCATAACTCTAAACACTTTCTTAAGACTAAATAACCTTATTTTTCTCTTGACTGTTCTTACCTATAAACTTTTTCCCCTTTCAGTAGTTTTGTAGAAGTTATATAGTACGTTTATTAAACAAAGTTTTTATTTGTAAGTAACAAATTGATTAGCAAGAGATACAAATTTATTTTTTATGATAAATCAACAAAAAGTCATTGTCATTGGGGCTGGTTTTGCGGGCATTGCTGCTGCCACTACCTTAGCCCAACAAGGTTTTGCAGTTACTGTGGTAGAAAAAAATGATAGGGTAGGGGGAAGGGCAAGGGTTTTTCAGGCAGAAGGTTTTACGTTTGATATGGGACCCAGTTGGTATTGGATGCCCGATATTTTTGAGCAATATTTTAATCTTTTTGGTAAAAAAGTGGCTGATTACTATGATTTGCATAGACTTTCGCCCTCTTATACCGTAATTTTTGGCGAAAATGATTTTGTAGATATTCCTTCGGAAATGTCGGCTCTCAAAGCCCTTTTCGAGAGTTATGAGGCAGGTAGCGGAGCAAAATTAGAGGAGTTTTTGGCACAAGCAGCCTACAAGTACAAAGTTGGAATTAATGAGTTTGTTTATAAACCAAGTTTGTCTATTACTGAGTTTTTTAATATCAAATATTTATTTGATGCCATTAAATTACAAATCTTTGATTCTTTTGCGTCCCATGCCCGCAAGTTTTTTTCACACCCAAAACTCCTCAAAATAGTAGAGTTTCCTGTGCTATTTTTGGGGGCTACTCCTGAAAAAACGCCAGCTATGTATAGCCTCATGAACTATGCGGACATGGCATTAGGTACGTGGTATCCTATGGGCGGTATGGGCAAAATCATTGAGGCTATGCAACGATTGGCAGAAGAAAAAGGCGTAAAATTTTTGCTCAATCACGAAGTACAATCTTTTGATTATCAAGAAAATACGATTGTAAAAGTGCGTACCAATCAAGGCGAATTGCAAGCAGATGCAGTGGTAGCAAGTGCCGATTATGCACACATAGACCAAGAAGTTTTACCACCACAATTCCGCAACTATACTGCCGAATATTGGGATAGTCGTGTCATGGCCCCCTCATGCCTTATCTTTTATTTGGGTATTAACAAAAGGCTACAAAATTTACAACACCACAACTTGTTTTTTGATGAGGATTTTGCGATACACGCACAGGAGATTTACGAAGAACCTAAGTGGCCTTCTAAACCCTTGTTTTATGTGTCTGCCCCGTCCAAAACAGACAGTTCGGTAGCTCCCGAAGGCTGCGAGAACTTATTTGTTTTAGTGCCTGTTGCCCCAAATTTGGAGGATAACGAACAGACTCGTCAAAAATATTACGATTTGGTGATGAATAGATTAGAGAAATTGACCAAACAGAGTATTAAAGATGCAGTGATTTACAAGCGGAGTTTTGCTCACGAAGATTTTAAGGCAGATTATCATTCGTTCAAAGGTAATGCTTACGGTTTGGCAAATACTTTGAGGCAAACGGCTATTTTAAAACCTTCTTTGAAAAATAAAAAACTCAAAAACTTGTATTATACAGGGCAACTTACCGTACCGGGTCCGGGTGTGCCTCCTTCTTTAATTTCTGGGCAAGTGGTGGCGAAGGAAGTACAAAAAAGTTTTGTTTAATTATAGATAATTAAAATGTAACATAGGCTTTAGCCTGTGATTTAACCAATTCATGCACAGGTTAAAGTCTATACTACAAAATCTTGACAATTTTAATTACTATTAACAACAACAATGGTAATTAAAATTGTTTTTTAAGTTTAAAAAAGGTAGTAAATTGTGTAAATTCGTAAAACCATTTACTGAATAAAGCTATGTCTGCCGTATCCAAACCCGAAACACCCGAAGTTTTCTACGCTACAGTTGATGAATACTTATTTTACGAAGAAACATCAGCCGAAAGATATGATTATTTCGTGGGCAAGTCATTGCATGAGCTGGAGGCTCTGAACAACACAACGATATTGAAGGAAATATTGTAAGAGAATTAGGCAATATTTTGGCTAACACGCCTTGCAAACCCTTCAATAGCAATACAAAAATTTGGATACCTAACCGCAATTCTTTTTTTTACCCCGATGCTGCGGTGGCTTGTGGTGAAATTGATACAGATAAAAAATATGGAATTTTGAATAATCCTACTGTGATTTTTGAGGTTTTATCGGCAAGCACCGAAATTTTTGACAAAGGGCAAAAGTTTGCTTTTTATCGCACCTTACCTTCACTCAAAGAATATATTTTAATTTCACAAGAGGCGTATTATATCGAAACTTTTTATCTAAAAACGAATCAAACATGGGAGTATCAAGCCTTTGCAGCCATAGATACGCCATTACAAATCAAGTCTTTAGGCATAGAAATTCCTATGAAAGATATTTATAGATATGTGGAAATAAGCAACTAAGGGAACTTGTGCATTTAACAAAAAACAAATAGAATTTTCAAATAGCAACCTGCCAGAAGGTTTGGTGTGGGCAGAGAAAATGGAGTTGTAGTCATCAAACAAAGCTATAAACTCTTCAAGACATTATAGCTTTGTAGTCTTAGTACCCTTTCTATTTTCTTACTTTTTTTCTTGCTTCCTCAATATAATTATAAAATGGTTTGTAATCGGCAGGGGCTACGGCTTGCATTTGCTCCCAATCTGCAATGGCTTCCGCATACTTACCTAAAATAAAATAAGTTTGCCCTCGATTGTTGTAAAAAAGTTCATAAGTAGGTTTTAAGTGAATGGCTTGGGTGTAATCGTCTATTGCTGCTCGATATTCTTGTAAAGCATATTTTACCCTTCCTCTATTGTGGTAAGCCTCTACATGATTAGGTGCTAAATAAATAGCTTTGTTGTAATCTGCTATTGCCCCTTCGTAATCTTGTAAATAATCTTTTGCAACCCCTCGATTGTAGTAAGCATCTGCGTAATCAGGTCGTAACTGAATACTTAAGGTGTAATCAGCTATAGCTTCTCTATAATCTTGTAATTCATACTTTATAAGTCCTCGATTGCTATAAGCCTTTGCAAAATTAGGTTGTAACTGAATAGCTTGGCTATAGTCTGCTATTGCCCCTTGATAATCTTTTAAATAGTGTTTTGTAATTCCACGATTGTAGTAAGCATTTGCATAATCAGATTGTAACTGAATAGATTGGTTCAAATCGGCTATTGACCCCGTATAATCTTGTAAATCACGTTTGGTATTTCCTCGATTATTGTAAGCAGTATATAGTGGCTCATAGCCTAATTCTATGGCTTTGGTATAGCAACTAAGTTGGAAGTGATAGTCTGTGCTTTCATAGCCCTTGTCATACCATTGTTGAGCTTCTTTTTGTTGTGGTTTTATTATTTCTTGTTGTGTAGTTATGTTATATTTTTTTATAAATTTTTTTACAATTTCTTTATTAAATACAAATAAAA
>CANGYA010000172.1 GCA_947457925.1 Cytophagales bacterium
ACTAATTTCTTTCAGAGAAAAAAGTTGATAGTATTCAAGAAGTTCTCTAAAGATGTCATCTTTTGAAAAGATGACATCTTTAGAGAACTTCTTGAATACTAAGTATAACAATTTACGGCACGACACTAGAAAAGATTACACCTTTTTTACCTTTATAGTATTGTTTGTGATGTATTGCCTATTTTCCTTTATTTTGTACTTATCATTTTTTGTCTAAACTCACTTTGCTTGGAGGCAACCCACGTCTGTATCGTTGCCATCTTCGTTTGAGGTCTTCAAATAAATTGAGGAATAAGTTGTAATAAATCTCCAAAATATCTCCCGCCAACAACACAGCCGTAACCGTAATGGTAAAATCTAATTTGATATGGTAGCCTGCGAAAAATAAGACAATGAAAAAAGTAAGTAACAAAGCCTCTACAATTTGAATAATTTTGGTAATTACACCATACCAAATATCCAAGCCTTTGGTGTAGTTAATATAAGAAAACAAGGCAACATTGATATAACACAACAAAAAAGCCACCAAAGGGTCGAACCAATTAGGCACTTCGTCTATGGTTTCTTTGTTCAAAATCATAGACACGATATTAGCATGACCTACGACCCTATACATATCAGGTTGGGTACGTCCTACTTGTTGTTCATTCATAGGCGTATAAAACTTCTCGTCTTTCCATGTCGTACTGTTAAGGGTTTCGCCCAAATAGCCCAATAAAACCACTTTATTGCGAATCACGTCTGGTTCAAAATTTTCTTCCATCACTTCCTCTATATCCAAAACAGTAAATTTTCCTTCAATCAAATTGCCTTCTGCATCAAAATTCACAATATTTCCCCTATAATTGATGATTTCGTACTCATTGCCTCTTTGCAAAAACTTTTCGGTCAATGCTGGGTTTGCCAACCTGCAAAGCTCTACTGCAAAGCTATATTCAGGTATTTTTCCTACAATATTTTCTTTGACAATGGTTTCTCGCCAAGTGTCAAATTCTGTGTTATTTTTAGCAGTTGTGTTCAGAAAACCATGCCTGTCGGCGTGTTGGTGAAAACGGTGTAACGAAGTTGCCAAAGGTTTGGGGTGTTTTTTATCAATGACCATAGAGTCAATAATATTTGTTCCCAACACTAAATTAGGCGTTTGGGCAAAGGCAATTTCTAACAAAGAATCCTGCTCGGGTATAGTAGGTTTGTCAAACAAAGCATCTATGCCTATGACTTTGGGTTGATGCTTGTTCAAAATAGCAATTTGCTGTGCCAAATCTGCCCTGTCTAATGCCCCAATGTTTACGATTACAATATTGGTGTCTAATTCAGGTTCATTTCGCAGTTTGCTCGACCTCGAAAACACAATGTCTGTAACATTGTAATCTGCAATTACCGAAGCTATGAACTTGAAGTTATACAAGTCTAAACTCAAAAATAACTGCTGTAACAAGAGCATGGCAACAAAAATGGTAACTGTACCAAAAAAGTTGAGCCAATTAAAAATACCTTTGAGGAATCTTACAAACATAGTTGAATTATATTTTTATGCACCAAAAAATAAAGGGCAATTTGTATAAAATAGCTAATTGAGCAACAGAAATTTCAGTTATGAGGCTTGTTTTAGTGTTGCCATATATGTTTTTAACTTCAATTTGGCTTTCTCAAACAAAGTAAGGAACAAATGATAGTAAATTTCTAAAACATCTCCTGCCAAGAGAATGGCTGTAATGGTCAATGAAAAATCTAATTTGAGGCGATAGTTAGCAAAGAAAAATACTATGAGGTACGTAATAAATAATGCTTCTATTACCTGTATTATTTTGGTCAAAAGTCCATACCAAATATCAAATCTTGTACTGAAGTTAATTGCCGAAAATATCACGACATTTACATAACACAACAAAACAGCTACGATATAATCAAACCATTCAGGCATTTCATCTATAGGTTCATCTGCCAAAATCATAGAAATAATGTTGGCGTGTCCCACACCTCCATACATATCGGGGTGAGTACGTCCTACAGGTCTTTTATTCATAGACGTATAGTATTTGTCATCGTCCCAAGTTGTGCCGTTAATTGGCTCTCCCAAATAGCACATCAAGACTATTTTGTTTCTAATTATTTCGGGCTTAAAAGACTCTGTTAAAACCTCTTTTGTACTTAAACTCAAATACTTGCCTTTGATGACTTTTCCATTTTCTACCCTCGAAATATTGCCTGTATAGTTGATAATTTCGTATTCTTTGTTGCGTTGCAAAAATTTTTCGGTGGCTTTCGGATTAACCATTCTGCTAATTTCTACCGCAAAACTACATTCTTTGCCCTTACCCACTACGTTTTCTTGTACTGCCGTTTCTCGCCATGTTTCGAATTGACTGTTACCTGTAGAAATTGTATTGACAAAACCGTGTGCGTCTGCGTGTTGATGAAGTCTTGAAATAGACGTGATAAGGTTTTTCCAATGAATCGTATTATCAATGGTCGTATCTTTTTCTAAGACAGTACCCAACACCAAATTTTTAGTTTGCGAAAAAGCAACTTCCAATATAGAATCCTGTTCTTCTAACTTCGGTTTTTTGAAGGTAATATCTAAGGCTATGACTTTGGGATTGTACTTGTTCAATATCATAATTTCTTGTGCCAAGTCATCTCTTTTCAAATTCCCGATATTGACAATGACAATGTTAGAATCTACCACCACCTCGTCATCAGTATTGTGAATACGTTGCGAAAACACAACGTCTGTTACCTTGTAGTCTGCCATGACCGCAGCCACCACGTTGATACTCTGAAAATCTAAATTAAGTACGACTTGTTGCAATAAAAAGAAGATAGCAAACACCGAAACCGTACCGAAGAAGTTTACCCAATTAAAAATATTGCTAAAAAGTTTTTTGAACATAGCCAAGAGAATAGTGGTGAGTAAGATTTGTAACATAGACTTTAGTCTGTGTGGTAATTAATTATTTGATTACCAATATATTAAAAGCACAGACTAAAGTCTATGCTACAGACTTTAATAATCTCTAATTAAATGTGTAAACAAGATGTCTTCGACTAAAACCCACACAAAAGACACTATGCAACTTACATTAAATCCTTAAAAAAACTACAAAATAACCTAAAAAATTAAGGCAAAGTAATTACTCTGGACGTAGAGCCAATGACCAAAGTAGCTTCTTTGCTGCAAGCACCTCGCCCAAAACGCAGTTGTGTTTCGTCTTTGCTGGGTAGTTGGATACGGTACAGCCCTATAAACGGTGTAAGTATGCCACTTTCTACACAGTTCCCTCTTACCGTAATGTTATCTGTAAAAATACTGAATTTTTCATTAGCACTGTTCGTACTTGAAAAGTAGCCATTGCTAATAATTTCGTTGTCTGCTAAACCTTTGTCTTTTTCTTTAATGGTCGTATTTCGTTGGAACATACTAATTGTAAACTGCGAACCATTGGGGCGTGTAACTATCAGGTTGTTAGCCAAATACGTAGCACTCCTGTCTGTACTTATACGCGTAATTTCACTTACACCCACACTGCCTTCTATTTTATAGCCATTGATACTGTAATTGTCAAACGTGATTCTTCGTTTAGAATTATCTAATTCATAGTTGATAATCATTTTGCCCTTACGCAACAAACTGGGCGAAAAGCCACAGCCCTGCCCAAAGTCTGCCGTAAGCACCCTTGTTACCGTATTGTTTTGGATTGTCCCACAGTTTTCTGTTCTTCCGCCTATCATACCGTCCATTTTACTGTCTATGATGTCTTCGGAAGCTACCGCAATGTCATACAAAATGTATTCTATTTCAGCTCCTTGTTTTACAGTTATTTCTTCTGTTGTTTCCACTACCGTATTCTCTTGGCTACGGTTACAAGCCCCTACCAATACGGCTATTAAAGAAAGTGTGGCAATGATTTTTTTCACAGTAGTAAAGCATAATGTTTTATGCCCCTAATTTAAACAGAATTGTGGGGCTTTTTGTAAATTGTGGCAGACAAAAGTTTGCGATTCCTCTCAAAAACAAGCAAAACACCCAAAACCATGCAACAAAGTAAAGCCATTTGGATAGCAACAGGCTATCAAATTTTTGCCTTACAAGGCGAAGAAGCCCTGAAAATAGAAAGTTTGGCAAAAAAAGTAGGTGTAAGCAAGTCGTCTTTCTATCATCATTTTGCAGACCTTGAAGTTTTTGTGGAGGCTTTGTTGCAATTTCATTTGGCACAGTCCCACATTATTGCCCAAAAAGAACAGCAAGCCAAAACTGTAGCCCCCGATTTGATTACGATTTTGGTTACACACAAAATAGATTTGTTGTTCAATAGGCAGTTGCGTATTCATCAAAACAAGCCCCATTATTTGGCTACGTTAAATGCCTCTAACAAAATAGTAGGCGATGCCTTTACACAAGTTTGGATACAAGATTTACAACTCAAACTGTCGCCACAACAGTTAGAAGGGATTTTTAGCTTGGCTCTGCACAATTTTTACTTACAAATCAACGAAAGTAACCTGACTTACGAATGGTTGGCGAATTACTTTGCGGAACTCAAAAAAATAGCTCGAAATTTTGAGTAATTGTACGGTTGCGTCTAAAATCCCCCAATGTCCCCACATAAATTTGCCGTAGAATTTGACACAAACGAGTAAAAGTGATGACTAAGGAATTTCAGAAAAACTACCTCAAATTTACGGCTTTTGTCGTGGGTTCATTTGCCCCTATTTTCTTCTTAGGCACTATGTTGGCAACTTCAGAACCTGCTAGGTGGTCATTAGACTTATTGAGTTTGCCATTAGACGGTGTGCAGAACTACGATGCCCCTACCACAAGGTTTTTGTCTGCCCTTACAGGCGGATTTTTGTTGGGTTGGGGTGTTTGTATTTGGTGTTTGCAGGCGTGGGTGTACGACAAAGCCCCCAACGAAGTCCGCAAAGCTGTGTTAGCAGGTTTGGTGGCGTGGTTTTGTTTAGACAGTGCAGGCTCATATACTTCGGGCAATGTGAGCAATGTATTTTTCAATGTCTTGGTTTTGCTCATAGCTTCGGGTACTCTTTGGAAACCTATTCAAACCGATAATTAACCTAAGTTGCGTAATAATGTACCGTACCCTTCAGGGTGCAGGGTCGGTTTAAACTTCATGTAAAGCATATTTTGTATAATTTTTAAAATTGATATTGATAGACCTTGCACCCTAAAGGGTACGGTATAACTTCTATTTAACTACTTAAAAATGAAAAACACCAATAATTATACATTACTAAAAAGCCTTTTGGCTTTGCAAACCTTAGCCATTTTGGTTTACACCGCCTTGTCTGTGCGAAACGAAGGCTGGGACTTATTCACAATTTTTGTGAATAACCTCACGAGTTTAACTTGGAACGGACAATTTAACCTTGATTTTAGTTCTTATCTCTTGCTGTCGGGCTTGTGGATAATGTGGCGGAATCAATTTAGCCCTGCCTCTTTGCTCATTGGTTGTGTGGCTGCGGTGTTGGGCATTTTGTTTTTTGCTCCTTATTTGTTGTACTTGCTGTATGCCGAAAATGGGGATTTGGAAAAGGTTTTGGTGGGGAGAAGGTAGATAAAACATAAAAAAAACTACGAAAAACTACGTTGGCAATGGCTGTAAGCCTTGACAATCGTAGTTTTTTACGCTTGTCAAGGCTTAGGCAGCCCCTTCTTGACCATTGCCAACGTAAAAAACTATATTAACCCAAATTTCTTTACCCACTGCTAAAAAATAGGGACACGCAGGGCATAGCTGTTTTCGGCTTCGTTTTCTGTAACAAAACCGTATTCAAGATATTTGCTCTTTGCATGAATATTGCCTTTTCAAGACGAATAACTATCATAGATTCATCATTTGACGTAGTGATAAGATGATTATTTTCCTCAACTACGCCAATCTCTTTTTTACCTCACTACCCTTCACAAACATTTGTAAGGCTTGTACTTGTGCAGGATTAGGCAGATAACCTTGATTTAGTTGGTGCATGATATTTTGTCGCACTATACTGTATGTATTATTTGGCTTCCCGTCAAAAATAACATTTAGCTCATCAATTACTTCTGCATAGTTAGCCTCAGCTATCAAAGCAAGAAGTTTTTTTACAAATTCTTCATAAGTAGTCTTATTACTATTTATTGGGGCATCTATTTCCATTGTAGGTTTTATAGGAGTAGAAATTTCTTTTGTAGGCTTATTGATTAATTCAACTTCCCACTTATCAAATAACTTGTCTAACTGTTCAGAAAACTGATATTTCAAATCTTCTATACTTTTATAGAGTGTAAAGAAATGCCCTAATTCACCTATTCGTTTTTTGAAATTATTTAGTTCTACTAAATCCTCTACATTGATATTTTGCATATCTACTTGTCCATTAAAGAAATAGGTGTAAATATGCGGTTTGCCTGTTTCCTTAAATTTTTTATAGGCAACCTCAAATTCCTCTTGTGTGTATTTTCCTGCTTTGGAATAAAACATACACAAAGCCACATCACATTCTTTTAATGCTTTGTTATATTCCTCTTGCAGACGAGTTTCTGAAACTGCATCTAAAAAATATTCCCATTGAATAATTTGTAAATAAATTCCTTTTTGGTGTAGCCTATCATTTTTCACACTGATAAACTCTCTAAACTCTTTGCGATGTTCTTTCAATTCAGAAGAAGAAGCCAAAAATATCTTTATAGTCTGCATAATTTTCCCTATATCTGTTAAAAACCGTAAGTTACAAGATTCAGTAAGTAAAGGCAAAGAAAATAAAGATATTTTAGGCTAAAAATCCTAAATAATAAAATACAATTCCCTAAGGAATCGTAGGCATATAACCGTTGATTTAGCTGCTATTTGGCTGTGTATGCAACTCTACAATTTAAAATCCACCGCCAAATTCAAATTCCACATATCCACTTTGTTGTAAATAAAACGAGGCATATCATAGGTTTCGCCTGCTGCTATTTTGTAAACAACCAAGCCCCGAAGTACCAAACCTTTCCAAAAATTCTGGAATTGGTACGCAAAATCATAGTTGATTTGGTGGTAAGACGGCATGGCATATTTGTTCAAGGCGTAATTGCGGGCATCGGGCAGTTGGTAGTAGCCATACCCCAAACTTGTGCGCCAATTTTTATGGCTTCGACTTATTTTTGTCATCAAAGCATGAATATCTCCTACGCCTTCGTTACGTTCTCTTGGTAAAAAGGTATAGAAATGGTCTTTGCCCCACTCTCTGGGCATCAGATACCGACCATCTGCCGTAATTCGGGTATAATTGATGTTCCAATCCCACTTGGCGGTTCGCCAACCCACCTGTGTACTGAACAAATAACTATGTGCATTTTTGTCGATGTACGCATACGCACTGTTACTATTGCCACCATTATTTACCGCATCTTGGCGTAAAAGCATTGCCTTTTGATAAAAAATGCCTTTTTCTGTTACTTTTTTCTCGTGTTGTACCTCTAAAAAAGCCGTATTCATCACATTTTCAAAATAGCCATTCCAAAAATGAACTTGTAAAGAAGGACGCAGTGCATATTTTAGGTGTAAAACTCCAAAACCTGCGGACTGTATCTGCCCTGCATACCCCGATTTTTTGCCCGAAGTAGCCACACCAACAGGATACATACCTAAAGATTCGCCCATAGTTACCCAACGCACCGTAGAACGTGGTAAAATTTGGATAAACCAACCTGCCTCTACAGACAATTTTTTGAGTTCATTGAATTGTAGCCAAAACCCTTCTTGGGCTGTGCCTCTCATTCTACCATCTTGTGGATTAATAAATGGTGTGTTAAGGTCTATTCTTCCTACTTCTAAAGAACTTTTACGAAAACTATAACGTAAGTACAACTTCTCTAATTCCCGTAAATCTATGGCATGAGAAGGGTTTTCGACATCAAACAAACCTACCTCATACCGATTACTCTGCAATGCCTGACTGTCTAAAGCTGCTATGTCCGAAGAAAAAACCTTGAAAATACTAAAACCACTTACACCCAACTGAAAACCATGAAACGGCTTAGTAAGAAAACCTAAGCCTACGCCCATACCCAATGCGTAGTCGTCTTTGAGTGTAGCTTGATTAAGTGTAGCCATCAACATACTACGGTGGTGAATATCCCACTTACCATACTGAAAAATACCTTGCAAACTACTGGAGTCTGGCAGAGTGTTTTTTTGGGCATACAAAATATTACAACTAATAGCTATATAACTAAGTATAAATGTGTAAATAATCTTTCTCATCAGCTTGGTTGATTGCTAATCATTTTTGTACTAACATTTGTTTAAAAGAGCCGTATTTGTGCTGTTCGGCAGGGAAAGTATCTGTAAAAGGCGGAAAAGGATAGTCTATGGGCTTTTGCCGAATGTCTTTCCAATCATTAGGTGTAGCTTTGTGTGGGCGAGGCTGCGAATTAATGAAAGCTGCTACGTCCCACGCCTCCTCGTCTGTCAGTAATGGGCTGTCGTGGCTTGCCCCCAAAGGCATATTATACTTGACGAATTTGGCTAAGTTGATAATTCGGAACATACCCGCCGCATCATTGTAGCTGTGTTTGCCCCATAAAGGCGGGTACAGAAACCCTTTTTTGTCATCTCGCCAAACTCCTTCGCCGTTGGCTTGGTGGCAATTTTGGCATTTGGCTACATACACTTGTTTGCCTTTGGCTGTATTTGCAGGTCTATCTAAAAAAGATAACTCTTTCATTACCAAACCTTTAACACTCAAATCTTTTGGCGTATTTTTACCAATATATTGCAGATACGCCTCTAATGCACGTATCTCTCGGCTGTTGGTGTCTAAGGCTTTGCCGTTCATGCTTCGTTCAAAACAATCATTCAGACGTTTAGGAATACTCTCAATGCTGCTGCTCCTTGCCCGAAATTTAGGGTAAGACACCGCCACTGCTCCGTAGTTATTGCCGTAAACCTTTGTGCCTGCGTCCAAATGGCAGTTTTGGCAGTTCAGACCATTGGTAGATTGATTGATACTACCGTTTACACCAAAATATTTGTCTGTATTTACTACTAAATCTTTACCGTATAAGACCTTTTGGCGGAGTTCCTCATCTATAATCTCGTTGAGGTCGGCTGCTTGCCAAAAAGTTTCTTGTGGTTGATTACTAATAGTCAAATTACTATTTGTGTATATATTTTTAACTAAAAAAACTTCTTTTTCATTGCCTGAATAGTAATCATATATGAGTATAGCTATTAATGAAATAATTGTAAAAAAAATAGTAGCTATAATTAGCAAACTTTGTTGTATCAGTTTTACTAATAAGATATGTGTTGCTTTATTTGGCTGCATAGTTGTATTCGGTTTTGTGAATATTTTTACCTCACCCAAAGAGTTTATCAACAGTACATTTGCCCGAAGGCGAATGTACTGTTTTACAAATAACATTGGAGTCAATTCTATACATTAAGAGGCTTTTGTGATTATTTACACTGCACATTTTGCCAAGCACCTAAGTTTTCTACTTGTTGGATACCTGCTTGTTGCAAGATTTGTTGGGCGTAACTGGCTCTGCCTCCACTTCTACAAACCAAAATCACTTTGTCATACCCCTTCAATTCCTCTATTTTAGTAGCCAAGTTGTCTAAGGGGTAGTTTACGCTACAGTTGGCGTGTCCGTCAAATTCCCATTCTCTTGGGGTTCTTACATCTACAATGATTGTTTTCATATTGCTTTGTGTTGGAATAAGTGATTGTGAATGACTTTTTGATTGAAAATTATTGGCTACAATGCTTACTACTAATGTGAGCAGGAAAATAGACAATAAGACATAAAATTGATTATTTTTAATATTCATATAGCTATTAATTTATGTATCAAAGGTAATGAAGTCTATGTTACAGACTCTTATGATGACTTGATTTCTTCATATTCAATGGTTTTGGGTGTCTTGTCAATGTCTTTTTGTATGGGTGTATTTACTCCACAAGCCCCTGTAGCACAACAACCTATATTGAACAAAGCCATACTAACCAACAAAGCCCCCATGACCATGACAAAAGAGTCTTGCATACTATAACCCTGACCCACCACCAATAAACCCATAAGTAACCGAGCAGCACGCAGGAAGCTCCAATTTTGTAAGAAAGCTAAATTTTTCATATATACAAATAGTTATTTTTATATGTATAATAAATTTAGGTTTCTTTTAGTTCAATAAGGGCAAAATTTTTTAGTAGAATACAAAAGAACACTATAATTTGGGTGTACCAAAAACTTTGATGCACTTACTTTATTTCTCTTTGTAAAAGTTAGCAGAACTCAAACTTATCTTTTATATTGCGATACAAGCTTTTATAGCTAAGGCAAACTACTTTCAAATCAGTGTGTTATGGTAGAAGAATATCACAAATGGTACTCTGGACGTATTGGTCAGGAGTATGAATTACTTACTTTCGGTACGGCGGGTGTTCCGTTACTGCTTTTTCCTACCTCAAAAGGGACTTATTACCAATACAAAGACTTTGGTTTAATCAAAGCCTTAGCCACTTATATAGAAACCCAAAAAATAAAAGTCTATTGTCTGGCAAGTTATGATGCTGAAAGTTGGTACAATACCGCCGTTCACCCTGCCCAAAGGGTGCAAAATCACTTGATTTTCGACGACCTTGTACTGAATGAAGTGGTGTATAGGGCTAAATTTGAAACTCACCATAAAAAAGTAATGGTGGCGGGGTGTAGCATGGGAGGTTTTCATGCCATTAACTTTGCGTTTCGACACCCCGACGAAGTTTCTTATGCCTTCAGCATGAGTGGTTTGTTTGACAACCGTATGTTTTTAGACGGTTATTATGACCAAAATGCGTATTATAACAATCCGATAGACTTTATGTCTAATTTGGGGGACGGTTGGTTTATGCAACATATCCAACAAATGGGTATTGTGTTGGGAGTAGGTGAAAATGATTTTTGCAAAGCATCAAATTTTACCTTAGCCAATATTTTACAACATAAAAATATAGCTCATTGGTTAGATGTCAAACACAATGGCGAACATGACTGGGGCTTTTGGTTAGAGGCACTGCCACATTATTTGTCGACTATTAAGTGGGAAAAATAGGTAGTGTTACAGAATGTATGCTGTAATAATTAGGTAAGCTATTGACAAAACGCAATAAAGACATACCTTTGCAGAATGTCTAAAGTCCTAACAAAAGTAGTTTGCCCTCATTGCGATAGTGCAAATATAAAGAAAAACGGCATCAAA
>CANGYA010000173.1 GCA_947457925.1 Cytophagales bacterium
GCAAAACCACACAAAGCAAAACTTAAAATAGCTACGGTTTTGGGACTTAAGAAACCCGACTTTATCATGCCTGACATATCACTGTACGCCACAAACTCATTCACTACGACTTTTGTTCCTAACAGACTACCCGCCTTAAAAATTTCTTCACTTGGAATACCCATTGCCCAAGCCATGATAGCAAAAACAGAACCCAATAACTCTTTCAAACTCAACTGGGCTAAGTTGATACCCAAAAAGTCGAGGGACATACCCCAACTACTTAGTTGGCTACCCATTACGCCTAAAATGCCGTCAATCAAGGCTATTAAGGCAATGAAACCTATCAACATTGCAATTACATTCAAAGAAACTTTCAAACCATCACTTGCTCCATGCGAAATAGCATCGAGTAAGTTGGTGTAAGTTTTTTTAACTTCTAATTTAATAGTACCTTTGGTGGCAGATTCTTCCATCTCTGGAAATACGATTTTTGAGATGACCAAAGCACCGGGGGCAGCCATTAAACTTGCAGCCAACAAATATTCGGCAGGTACGCCCATAGAAATATACGCAGCCATGACCCCACCCGAAATACACGCCATACTGCCCGACATAGAAGCCAACAATTCGGATTTTGTCATGGAGGCAAGGTAAGGCTTAATCATAATTTGTGCTTCTACTTGTCCCACAAAGGCACTTGCCACATTAGACAGCGCCTCACTCCCACTCACCCGCATCAGTTTGTAAACCAAAAAAGCAATGCCCGCAATAATTCGTTGCATAATGCCCAAATGGTAGGCTATATTGACCAACACCGCCACAAAAATAATGGTAGGCATGATTTTGAACATAAAAATAAACGCATTTTCTGCTCCTACAGTCTTTGACAATACTTCTTTATTTACCAAAAAACCAAAGACAAAACCTGCCCCTTGTTCTGAGTAATCTACGATTTTATTGATAACAGCCCCTAAAGTACCGAATATCGTTTGCCCAATGGCTGTTTTAAGAATAAAAATGGCTAATAATACTTGTAGCCCTAAGCCTGTAAGTACCAAACGCAAGTCTATATGTTTGCGGTTATTGGAGAGTAAAAAAGCAATACCTAAAATGAGGGCAATGCCGAGTAGCCCCGTAAATCTTTCCATGTGTAGTTATTTGTTAAGGTGTAAATAGGTTTCTGTCGTTCTTTTGGGTACAAAGGAAAGACTTTTTTTAGGTTTTGTCAAAAGACTTTTAGACTTTCCTATTGATGTTGTCTAATAAGTCTTGCGAAGTAACTATGAATAAACTATTATGAGCAGCCAAAGTCATAGACAGAGCAGCAAAACAATAGTTTTTTTGTGGCAATTCGCCTTAATAGATGTCTATGAAAATATTTTTTCATAAAGCTATTATTGATTTTGTATTTTTGTATAGATTTAACACTTGAATACAACACTTCAGATAAATAGGCGGTAAATTTGCTATGTACGCATAGTTTTCGCAGGAGTACCAACCAATCTTTTGATTTATTCATTAACAATTTTCCAAACACACAAAACACATGATTAAAAAGACGTTATTAGCGGCGACCTTTGCAGCCTTGCCATTTTTGGCAAATGCACAAGGGTATTGGGTGTACCTACAAAGTGCAAGACACACAGGCATGGGGCATGTTGGTGTTGGTTTACGACCAGATGCTTCTTCTATTTTCATGAATCCGGGTTCTACAAGCCTTATGGAAAAGAATAGTATTTCGGCAGGTGTAAGTTTTATTAGTGCAAAAACAGCATTTCAGCAATCTGGCACTACTGCAAATGGAACAGCACATCCTGTTGAAACGAACAACAATCCTATTTCTACACCATTTTATTTGTATGGCGTTTGGGGACCTAAAGGCGAAGGTTTGGCAAGTAAATTCAAATTTGGTTTAGGTGTCTATACACCTTTTGGCAGTTCAGTAGACTGGGGAACAAGTTGGTCTGGACGTGCAGCTTTAAGTTCTATCTCACTACGTTCTATTTGTATCCAACCAACTGTAAGTTTCAAAATCACAGATAATTTTGGTATTGGGGCTGGTTTTGTATATAGTGTGGGTGGTGTAAATTTGCAAAGAGTGGCTCGTACAGGTTTTAGCCCTAACCCTGCCACAGAAGGTTTAGCAGAATTAGACGGGGCAGCAAATGGCATGGGCTTTAATGTTGGTATATTTTACCAACCTATTAAGCAAGTATCATTTGGCATTAGCTACCGTTCACAAATAGACATGACTGTTGATAATGGTACAGCTACCATGAATAATATTGGTTCTGTTTCTCCATTATTCCCAACTACTTCTTTTAAAGCTACATTGCCTTTGCCTGCCATTGCGAGTTTTGGCGTAGGTGTATATGTCAATGAAAAACTTACGTTGTCTGGCGAGCTTAATTATGGAGCTTGGAGTGCTTATGATGCTTTAAAAATTAATTATGGCGTACAAGGCACTGGTTGGGTAAATATTAACTCTCCACGTAACTACTCAGATAACTTTGTATTTCGTGTAGGTGGTGAATACAAATTAATGGAAAACCTTGATGTGAGATTAGGTTATGCCTATGCTATTACGCCAGTGCCTAATGGTAGTATGACTCCAGAAACACCAGATGCTAACCGTAATAACTTTTTCGCAGGAGCAAGCTACAGAATTGGTGAAAGTTTAAGAATTGACGCAGCTTTGCAGTTAGTAAATGTAGATGCTCGTACAGACACCAATACAGAAACCAATATACGTGGTACTTATAAAACAAATGCTACTGTTGGTGCGTTAGGTGTGGCTTACAGTTTCTAATTATTCTATTCACTTTTGACAAAATAAATAACCATGGAAATCAGAAAAAAAACATATAAATTATTGGGCTTATTACTTGCTGGTACAACATTCTACGCTTGTTCACCTACTATAGACAGCCCTTCTCTGCCTGCACCTAGCAAAGGTACGGCAGATTTTACAACTTTTGTGGCAGTTGGTAATTCCTTAACAGCAGGTTATGGAGACGGAGCTTTGTATTTAGAAGGACAACAAAATAGTTTCCCCTTAATTTTAGCCAATCAATTTAAAACAGCTGGTGGCGGAGAATTTGTGCAACCTCTTATGGGCAGTGGTAACGGTTTTGGTACAAGAGGAACAGCATTTATTGGACGATTGGAGGCTAAATTCAACCCTACAACAAAAAGACCAGATATTACACCGACACCTCCAAGTACTAGTCCATTAGCTGCTGATTGGCGTGTAAGTAATGCAACTATATCCTCACTAGGTAATTTTGGTGTACCGGGTGCAAAAGTAATAGATGCTTTAGTACCAGGTTATGGTAACCCAGCGAATGGTGCAGGCAGATTTAACCCATTCTTTACTCGTTTTGCTACTAATCCTGCTACATCAAGTATGATTAGTGATGCGGCTGCACGCAGACCTACTTTCTTTACGTTTGGTTTGGGTAATAATGATGTATTAGGATATGCTACAAGTGGTGGTCTTGATAGTGTAAACATAGAGGCATATAGACCCTTACTAACACAATTAGGAATAACAAGTTTACCCGCAGGCGGTGTTAATGGAAAATATCCTGTTACACCTGCTACTATCTTTGCAGCCACTTATACAGCAGCATTACGTACAATGCAAGCTGCTAACCCTACGAATAAGTGTGTGATTGTTACAATTCCTGATGTAACAAGAATTCCTCTATTTACGACTGTAGCTGCTGGTTTAGCTGCTGCTGGAGTTCCACAAGTTGCTTATATTAACGCAAGTGGTAGAGTCGCAGCCTTGAATACAAGTGACCCTTCTACTGGACTTCTATTATTGACTGCTCAAACGGAATTAGCTGCAGGTAAGGGTTCACCTACAAATCCATTATCAAATGCTGTGGTATTAGACCCAACAGAAATAAAAACTTGTCAAGATGCCGTAAATGCGTACAATACATTCATCTTAGGGCTTAGAAGTGACAGAGTGGCTGTATTTGATGTAACTCCATTCTTTGCAAGATTAGTACGTGGTACAACAGTAAATGGTGTAGGTTTATCGTCTTCTTATGTAACAGGTGGTTTGTTTGCACTTGATGGTGTGCATTTATCGCCAAGAGGTTATGCAATGGTAGCTAACGAAATTATTGGCACTATTAATGCTAATTACGGAGCTACAATTCCATTGATTAATCCATTAGATTACTCAGGAACACAACTGAAATAATGATTTTAATAATAAAAAACACCTTGTAAAACCACAAGGTGTTTTTTATTGGACTTGTTTAGTTGCAACGTAATAGCATAAGTTTAGCACACTAATAACACTGATTAGACTGATTTTTACGGATAAAAAATTAAAAATCATTGTTTTATCCGTAAAATCCCAATTCCATTGTGGGTGTCATCTGTGTTCCCAAATGACACTATACAAAAGCTACTAAACAAGTCCATTATTAAAAATCTAATTGATAGTAAAAACAAAAAAGGCATCTTTGTAAAGATGCCTTTTTACTAATTATTATTGTTAGAGCTTAGTCAGCTACTACTTTGAAAGGTATTTCTTTCTTCACTTCTTTGTGTAGGTCTAAGATAGCTACATAGTCGCCTATGAACTTCACTTCACCTCTGAAAGTAATTTTTCTTCTTTCCACTTCAAAGCCTCTTTCTTTCAAAGCCTCTGCTATTTGCGTAGTCGTAACAGCACCAAAGATTTTGCCTGTTTCACCCGCCTTAGCGTGGATTTCTAATGCCAAGCTGCCAATGTTATCAGCCAATGCTTGAGCATCTTTCTTAATTTTGTCTGCTTTGTGGGCAGCTTGTTTTCTATTTTCCTCAACTACTTTCTTTGCAGAAGCAGTAGCTAGTACAGCTAAATTTTGAGGAATTAGATAATTTCTACCGTAGCCGTCTCTTACCTTTACGATGTCGTTTTTGTAACCGAGTCCAGCAACGTCTTCTTTCAATATTAGTTCCATTGTTGTACGTTTTTAGGGTGTAATGTTTGAATGAAACGTGAACTCGACTATTTCAATTCGTCGGTTACGTAAGGTAATAAAGCCAAGTGTCTTGCACGTTTTACGGCTTGAGCTACTTTAGTTTGGTATTTTTGGCTTGTTCCTGTCAAACGGCGAGGTAAAATTTTACCTTGGTCGTTGATAAACTTCAACAAAAACGGAGTGTCTTTGTAGTCAATGTATTTGATACCGAATTTTCTGAAACGGCAATATTTTTTTCTTTGCTCTTGTTTGCCTACAGATTCGTTCATAAGGGCATTGTTCATGCCACCTTGATTTTTGTTATTATTTGTAGTTGCCATAGTTGTTATGCGTTTTCAGTGTTTTGTCCTCTTTTCTTTTGTAAGTATGCGATGGCGTGCTTGTCTAATGATACTGTTAAGAAACGCATCACTTTTTCATCACGTTTAAATTCTACTTCCAATACTTTGATAATGTCTTGACGAACACCGTGAAACTCTAACACTACATAATAACCTGTAGACTTTTTTTGGATAGGATACGCCAATTTGCGTAAGCCCCAAAACTCCTCATGGTCAATCTCTGCTCCAAGATTTGCCAATATTGCTTTGAATTTGTCAACTGCCTCCTTTACCTGAGCATCCGATAAAACGGGATTTAAAATGAAGACAGTTTCATAATGCTTAACTTGCATAGAAAGTGTAAATAAAGTGTGAAACTAAATTTCGGGCTGCAAAAATACGAAACACTACTGAAAATACAATAAGAATAGTTAATAAATTTTTGCCCGTATAGACATTACTAAGATTTAAGATAGTTTTTAGGTAAGATATTTGTTGCTTCGCAAAGAATGAGTATATTTTGGGCTTAGTAAAATAATTTATTTTCATTCCTTTTTTCAGTGTTTTAAATACACTCTTAAATTTTGCTATCAATTTTACATACAACCACTATGTTACGCCTATTCTCTTTAATTTTTGTACTAAAAATCTTGTTGTTGCAATCTTTGTGGTCGCAGCAATACGATTTTCGTCAATATTCCATAGAGCAAGGCTTACCACAGTCGCAAGTTATTAACCTATTAGTAGATAAACGAGGATTTTTATGGGGGAGTACGTTTGCTGGAGGCTTTTTCCGTTTTGAGGGAACACACTTTGTCAATTTTGACCGCCAAAACAGCCCTATCATTGGTACTATAGCCTCTATGTTGGCAACACAAACAGACGAGTTATTTGTGATTACAGAAAATGGTATTTTATGGCAGTTTGATGGCTATGATTACAAAGAAATTTCGCAGTTGTATCAGCAAGAGTTACCCAAAGGATTCATACCATTTAGCTACAGTTTACGGGCAGCTCATAACCATCTTTTTTTCTTACAAATATTTGATAATCAGCAAAACAGCCATTTATTGCTATTCGATGGTAAGCAGTTTATTAACTATTCTACAAAATACCAAAAAGATTTTTTATCCCTTACAATTACCCCTAAAAACGACCTTTTTTTATCTACTAAAAACGAAGGTGTTTTTGTACTTGTTAGCGAAAAACTACAACCGTCTTCTTTCCAAAATCACCCCATCTTGGGAAAAGATATGCCTTTTGTCGTTGGGACATTACAACCTAATAAATTATTAGTGGTAGCTATAAGCCCTTTTAGCCAAATAGACAAAAGAAGCACACCTCGTCTGTTTGTGTACCAAGACAATAAATTTACGCCATTTGAATTGCCTACGGCTATCCAAGACTATTTGGAACAAGGCTTGGGTTTTTATGAGGATAGTAGAGGAGAAATTTGGATATACAATCCTAATAACTGGGAAAGTGAGTTTGGAGTGTGGAGGTACAAAAAAGGAACTTTTACTCACTACAACGCCAAAAATGGTTTGATGAATAATAATGTTATCAAAGTGGTGGAGGATTTGGAGGGCAACATTTGGTTATCTACTTCGGGGAGTGGCATTATACGTTTTGGTGGCGACAAATTCCTCCATTTTACCAAAGAAACAGGGCTACAAGACGAAGTGGTTTGGCAGTTTTGGCAAGCTCCTGATAAATCTGTTTATATGGGAACAGGTACAGGGATAGCTAAAGTCCAAAATTCCCAAATGAAATTTATGCCGTTTAATCCTACCGACCACCTTGCTATTCACGCAGGTAATAAAGTTTATCGAGGTGGTTTGTTACTTGCACATACAGACAGCCGTAGTGCAAATGGGCTTTTGGTGTTTGATGATAGAGAACAAAAAATTCCATTGGCAAGACATCTGGGCTTGCCTGATGAATTTGACCATGCGTATTTTCAGGGGTACAAAGAAGGTGCTATAGTGCTTACTACAAATCAAGGCATTGTTTTGTACTATCATAGAAATAAATATATTACAGAAAAACAAGATAGCCTATTACAAAGATTTAACCCGAAAAAAAGCCAACTTCGCTATTTAGGAACAGACCAGAAAGGGCATGAGTGGTTTCAACGCATACAAAACAATGAGGTCGTTGTTTATGAACCTAATCCCTTGAAAGTTGATAAAAATACGTCTTTTGAGGCACAACTCAAAGCCATTAAAAACTCACCTATTGTGCGTATTTCCAAAATGTTGGGAGATAAACAAGGACGTAGTTGGTTGGTTACGATTGATGATGGGCTGTATTTTATAGACGAACAAAAAAGAGTCAAGCACATTACACCCGAACAAGGGCTAAGTTCTATGGCTTGTTATGATGTTTTGGAGGACAAAAAGGGAAATGTTTGGGTGGGTACACAAAAAGGCATAGACAAAGTAAACATTAGTTCAGATGGAAACATCAAGATACGGCAGTACGGAAAATATGAAGGTTTTTTTGGTGAAGAAACCAATTCGGGTGCTGCCTTAGAAGATGCAGACGGTAATTTATGGTTTGGGCATATCAAAGGGGCTACACAGTACAATCCTTTGGCTGACCGCCAATCCTCTACACCGCCAAGTTTGTATTTGACAGGTATTCGGTTGTTTTCAAAGGAAGTAAATTGGCAGGACAGTTTGAAAGATTATCATAAAGGCGTAGATAAGTGGTTCAATTTGCCCCTACAATTAACTTTGCCCTACAATATCAACCACATCAGTTTTGATTTTACGGCATTGAGCTACAAAAACCCTGAAAGGGTGGTGTACCAATGGAAATTGGAAGGTGCCTATAACGAATGGTTGCCTATTACGGATAACCCGGAGGCTGTTTTTACAAATTTACCGTATGGTACTTATGCTTTTTGCCTGCGTGCTGCGAATGGAGAAGGTACTTGGACGGCTACGCCCCTGACCTATAAATTTACGATTAGTCCGCCATTTTGGGCTACATGGTGGTTCAGAATTAGTGGAATTTTATTGGGACTTTTGGCTACTTATTTATTTACCAAATGGCGTTTACGTACCATTGAAGCAGAAAAAGCAGAGTTGGATTTACTTATCAAACAACGCACAGAGGAGATTGAAGCCCAAAAGAACGAAATAGCAGCCCAACGTGATAATTTATCGGGTTTGAATATTGAAATGGCATTGCAAAAAGAAGAAATAGAAACGCAAAGAGATAAATTAGAAAAGTCTTTTCAGAATCTACAAATTTTGAGTGATGTAGTGCGTGAAATTACAGCTACGCTAAACACCAAGCAAATTATTAGTACGGTGTACCAACGCATTAATGCCTTAATGAAGGCAGAAGGGTTTGGCATTGGGCTTTACAACAAAGAAAAGCATTGTTTGGATTTTGCGGGCTATATAGAAAATGGTGTAGAATTGGCTTTTCATCAAGACGAGCTACACCCCGTTGGTTGTTTTTCGGCATGGAGCTTTGTGCATCAACAAGAAATTATTATGAATGACATAGCCGTAGAGTACCACCGTTATCTGCCTGATAGACAGACTCCTAAAGTCGGTGAAACTCTACAGTCTATCATCTATTTGCCCTTGATTACTTGCGATAAGCTGATAGGTGTGATTACGGTGCAAAGTTTCTCGAAAAATGCGTACAATGACCAAGACCTTACGCTGCTGCGGAACATAGCCAACTATGCAGCTACGGCTTTGGACAATGCGGCAGCCTATCATTTTATAGAGAAGCAACAAAAAGAAATTAGTGTTAAGAACGAAGATATAACGGCAAGTATTTCGTATGCCCTGCGGATACAACAATCTATGTTGCCTTTACAAGAAGAAATAGCACAGGTTTTTGAGCATTTTATCTTTTTTCAACCCAAAGATATTGTCAGTGGAGATTTTTATTGGTTTCATACTTTCCCACAAGAAAATTCTGCAAACATAGAAGCAGCGATGATGGTTGTGGCAGATTGTACGGGGCATGGCGTACCGGGTGCTATGATGAGCATGATTGGTAATTCTTTGTTAAATAAAATTGTGATAGACAAAGGTGTAAGACAAGCAGATTTGATAATCAACGAGTTGCATAAAAGTGTAAGAGCAACTTTGAAACAAGATACCACCGAAAGTCGTGATGGCATGGACTTGGCACTTATTTATTATAATTTACATACCAAAGAATTGACTTTTGCGGGGGCAAGAAATCCAATTTATTTGGTGCATAAGACCGAAAATGGACAAGTCGTATTAGAACACCTAAAAGCCGACAAAAATCCTATCGGCGGTTTCCAATATGAGCAACAGCAACGAGTTTTTAGCCAGCAAACCATAAAAATAACCGTACCAACTACCATTTATTTGTTTACAGACGGCTATCAAGACCAATTCAGTAAAGATAATTCCCGAAAATTTATGTCAAAACGTATGCGGGAAATGTTTATGAATATGTATGACAAGCCTATGGAAGAACAGGGTTTGGTCATCAATCAAGTGATGCAAGAATGGAAGGGAGATAATGACCAACTTGATGATATGTTGGTAGTGGGCTTAAAAATTACAGACGTGTAACAAAAAAAAACATAACTAACTGGTAATTAAATAAATGAAAAAGACTTTCTATTGCAGAAAGTCTTTTTTTGTTTATATTTTAGTCTAATGCCAAACCGTCATCTTCTTCATAATCCAAGATAGCAGCATCTTGTTTGCGAGTGTACTTGATTTTACCTTCTACATACTCATCGGTTGCAATGGTTGTAGGTTTAGGCATTCTTTCATAAAACTTAGAGATTTCTATTTGTTCTCTATTCTCAAATACCTCCTCCAAATTATCTACTGAAGACGCAAAATCAGACAATTTATTTGTCAGTTCTTCTTTGGTACGTGCAGAAAGGTGTCTGGCTCTTTTAGCAATCACCATTACAGTTTCGTAAATATTGCCTGTTTTGCTCGACAATTCCACAATATCACGAGTTACTAAGTTTGGATTCAACGTAGGCATAGCGTATTGATTTGCTTTTGTTTTAGAAATAAGCAATTACAAATTTACAAACTAATTGGCAATATCCAATAGCTTTTTATATAAATTTCTGCCAACACTTTGAATTTTACTTGTAATTATGACAGGTTGTTTTTCTGCATAAATTTCTGCAAGTTTTCTTGGGCTGTTTTTTGTACTTTATTACTCAAAAACGGTGTCCAACCCAACAAGACTCCCATGATGCCTAATGCTTGTGATGCCCATTGATAAAAGCCAAAATTGTCTTTGTGCCTATAAATTTTACCATCTTTAAACTCAAAAGTTGCATCTATTTTATTGTGTACTTTTTTGCCTGTGGTCGTAAAAGTGTAATAGGCTTCCCAATGGCAACTACCCATTTGTTCATTGGCTTGTACGTTTGAAAACTCGATGCGTAAATCTGTACTTCTTGTAATCAACATTTGCCACATTGCCTTTGCAGCCACACCTTTAAGTAGTGGGAAAGCTGGGTCTGTGAACTCAATGTCGTCATGGTAACAAGACTGCATAGTGGCGTAGTCTTTACGGCTAAAAGCTGTGTAGAATTTCTCAATAAGTGCTGTGTGTGCGTGCATAAAAAATTGGATTGTGGTAAAAAAAATAACTGTATCAAAAATACGTGAATAAAATAAATATTTGTGGGTAATTATAAAAAACTATTGGCAGTGATATTTCTACCACTGCCAAAGTTTAAGCCCCACCCAACCCTCCCCAAAGGAGAGGGCTATACTGATAAGTCTTTATTGAAAACTGCTTACTTCTTCACAATCCGTTTCACCGCAGATTTACCGTTGGTTTCCACTTGTAAGAAATAAACTCCCGAAGCATAGTCCGACAAACTCAACTCGTGGCGGAACTGCAAAC
>CANGYA010000174.1 GCA_947457925.1 Cytophagales bacterium
CTTATAGGTTTGATAAGGGGTTAGCTCTTAAACTATCATTTTTTCTATAGGTACAACCAAAATCCCTTCTGCTCCTTTGGCTTGTAGGTTCTCGATAATATCCCAAAAATCATCTTCGTTCAATACGGAGTGAACAGACGACCAACCTTCCATTGCCAAAGGCAATACCGTAGGGCTTTTCATACCGGGTAAAACTCTACAAATTTCGTCTAATTGGTCATTAGGGGCATTCAACAAGATGTATTTAGTGCGTTTAGCCTTCAAAACGGCATTCATTCTAAACACCAACTTTTTGAGCAAAGCCTCTTGTGGGGCTGCTATTTTTGGGCTGGCTACCAACACTGCCTCCGATTTCAACACAGTATCAACTTCTTTTAAGCCATTCGTAAACAAGGTGCTACCCGAACTTACTAAGTCGCAAATAGCCTCTGCTAATCCGATACTTGGGGCAATTTCTACCGAACCACTGATTTCGTGTATTTGTGCTTGTACGTTGTGTTGTGCCAAATAATTTTGTAAAATGGTAGGATAAGAGGTAGCTATGCGTTTACCTGCTAAATAACTAACTCCTTCATAATCAACGCCTTTTGGTACGGCTAAAGACAAACGGCATTTCCCAAAGCCTAATTTTTGCACTGTTGTTAGGGCTACTTTTTGTTCTAACAGCACGTTTTCGCCAACAATACCAATATCTGCCACACCGTCTTCTACGTATTTCGGAATGTCGTCATCTCTCAAAAAGAAAGTTTCTAAAGGGAAATTACTGGCTTCGGTTTTTAGTTTGCCCGTACCATTTGGAATGTCTATGCCACATTCTTTGAGGAGTTTCAAGCTGTCTTCTGACAATCTGCCAGACTTTTGGATTGCGATTTTGAGTTTCATGGATTTATTTTTTTATGAGGGTGAAAATTTTACCAAAACAAAAGGGCTTACCATTATTTGGTAAGCCCTGAATAAGAATATATGATGTAGCATTTACTACAGTACATACGCCAACAGCCTACCTCTTGGGCAAGTATGATGGTGATGGTGTAATGTAGTGAATAGAGATGTCATTTCTTTTTTAATTTGTGTGCAAAGAAAGTAGAGAGTTTTTGAAAAAACAATTTTTGGTAGATAATTTTCTTAATAGAGATTATTAAGATTTTGTAGCATAGACTTCAATAACCTTTATTTTCTACAACATAAAAAAGTCTATTGTCCGTTTTTCCATGTCTATTTGCTTCACTTTTACGGTTACTTTGTCGCCCAGTTGGTAACGGTTGCCGTATTTTCGCCCAACGGCTGCGTATTCTTTTTCGCGAAACTCATAGTGGTCATCACTCAAATCAGACAGGCGTACCAAGCCTTCACAACTGCCCTGCATCACTTCTACATAAATGCCCCACTCCGTAACGCCAGAAATCATGCCTTCTATTTCCACGCCCTTCATAGACCTCATGTATTCGGCTTGTTTGTATTTGATAGAGGCTCTTTCGGCATCGGCAGCTTTTCGTTCCATTTGTGAGCAGTGCTTACATTTTTCTTCATAAAAATTTCGGTCAGCAGCAACCCCACCGTCCAAATAATGCTGGAGTAATCGGTGTGCCATTACGTCTGGATAACGGCGAATAGGCGAGGTAAAATGCGAATAGTGTTGAAACGCCAAACCATAATGCCCCAAAGGTTCGGTGGTGTAAATAGCCTTCGCCATAGCCCGCATCGCCAAACTTTGCAATACGTTTTGTTCGGGTTTGCCCTCCACAGCTATCGACAGTTGGTTCAAAGATTTAGCCACTTTCTCACTTTCCAACTCTACGGTATAGCCAAATTGCTTCGCAAACACCGCCAAAGCACCCAATTTTTCTTCGTTAGGTTCGCCATGTGTGCGGTACACCATGGTTAGTCGGTCTTTGGCTTTGCCTTTTTTAAAGATAAATTCGGCAACCAATTTATTTGCCAATAACATAAATTCCTCAATCAACTTGTGGGCATCTTTCCGAATTTTCGGAATGACAGCTATAGGTTTTGCTTTTTCGTCTAACTTAAATTTAACTTCTAAGGACTCGAAGGCAATAGCTCCTTTTTTGAAACGGTTATTTTTTAATTTTTTGGCTAATTGGTTAAGAAAACGTATCTCTTCGGCAAAATCTCCCTTGCCTGTTTCTATCACTTCTTGGGCTTCTTCATACGTGAAACGGCGGTCTGAATGAATGACAGTACGCCCAAACCACTGGTTCACAACAGTAGCCCTTTCGTTCAGTTCAAAGACTGCCGAAAACGTAAATTTGTCTTCGTGAGGACGCAAAGAACACAAGTTATTAGACAATTTTTCGGGCAACATTGGCACAACTCTGTCCACCAAATACACTGATGTAGCACGTCTTTGTGCCTCTTGGTCAAGCAGTGTGTCGGGTTGTACGTAGTGCGAAACGTCTGCAATGTGTACACCAATTTCCCAATTTCCATTTTCTAACTGCCTGATAGACAAGGCATCATCAAAATCTTTGGCATCTTCGGGGTCAATCGTAAAGGTCGTGATGCCCCTAAAATCTCTGCGTTTGAGTATTTCGTGTTCGGGTAGCTGTTCGGCGATAACTTCCGCAGCTTTGTGTACGGCAGGCGGAAACTCCATAGGCAAGCCAAACTCCGCCATAATTGCATGAATTTCCGTTTCATTTTCTCCCGCCTTGCCCAAAACTTTGGTGATACGTCCCACAGGATTTTTGTCTTGTGGCGTAAACGACAGCATTTCGACCACCACTTTATCGCCATTTTTTGCTCCGTTGAGTTTTTCCAAAGGCACAAAAATATCGAAAAACATTTTGCGGTAGTCTGTAACCACAAAAGCAAAACGAGTAGAAATTTCTACTTTTCCTACAAATTCTTTTCTTGCTCTTTCTACAATTTCTACCACTTCGCCCTCCATTTTCGAGGACTTAAACGTATGTACCAATACTTTTACGGTATCTCCGTCTAAGGCATTGTGCAAGTGGCGGGCATGTACCCAAACATCTTCTTCGAGTTCTTCCGAAATGATGTACGCAAACTCTCTGTTTACATAATCTACCCTTCCCGTAATCATTTCGCCTTCTTTGAAACTCTGGTACACTTCCGTATCGAGCTGTTGTATCAAGTTTTTCTCGACCAACGTAGTCAATACTACACCCAATAACAGTTTGTCTTTAGGTTTGATGCCTAATTGTTTGGCTAATTTTCTAAGTGTAAAAAATTCTGTAGGCTGGCTGTCTATGATAGAGATTATCTGATAAGCTATGGCTTGCCAATGTTTGTCGGGGTGGTGAGGCGTATTATTACTAACGACATTGCTAACAATTTTTGATTTATTGCGGCTTTTATTTTTCTTTTTTTTGGCGTTATCGGCAGGTTTTGCAGTAGTCGTGTTGTTTTTAGTCGGTTTATTCTTAGTCATAATTCAAAATACTTTTTTAGGTGAAAATCAGAGGTATGCACACAAATCTAACGCAGTTTCGCCCATTTGTACCTCCCTTATTGTATGTACTACGTAATTCTGTGCCAAGTAGTTTTGCATATTACGAAAATAGCTGTTCAAAAGCAAGGGTTTGGGGGTGTATCTGGAAAATTTTACCTAAAAAAACCTATAAGGTTTCGAGAACCTTATAGGTTTTTTTTATTTTTGCTACAAAAAAAGCTATGCAAACACAAATCCAAGAAAGCACTTTATACCCCGACATTATTCAATATTTCAAGACGCAGGGCTTTGATACCATAGGCGAAACGAAATTGAAGGCAACCAATACAAGACCTGACATTATTTTTGAATATGCGGGGCATAGATTTGTGGTAGAAGTAAAATTGGACGACAAAAAAGTAGCCTTAGAAGCTACCGCACAAGCTGCCCGATATGCGGGCTTGTTAAAAACGGACAATTTTATTGTGTTGGTGTACCCAAAAAGTATCAAGCAAAATACATTATTTGGAGATAAAGACCTGACACACTTGGTTTTGCATACGCCACTGTTGCCTGATATTTTAGGAAAGAATAACCACCACAAAGCCTGCAACTTATAGGCTTTTTTACTAACTTTGTATTATGACAACAGAACAAAAATATCAAACCGTTTTAGACAAAAATACTTTCTATTTCTATAATCCCGTTTTTCAAGAAAAATACGAGAGTTATATCAATTCTTTGAATGAAACTTTGCTTGTGCTTAAAAACAAAGTGGAAACAGAAGGACTGAAAAAGGGCATCTTTGAAAATTTATTAGCTGAAAAAGAAAATGGTTTGCGTGCTTTGTTGGCTTTGACAGGTTTTGCGAATGAAAGTCTAAAAAGGTTGATTACTGTTGTGCGAGTGGCTGAAAATAAGGAACTTGCGAAACTTTTACTAAAAGACAAATGGGGCGAAATTGAAAAATTGGAGGCAGTAAAAGAATGGGGCGACAGTCGTTTGGAAAATATGATAAAGAAAAACGAGTTTTTCAGAAAAGGGCTTGTAAATCTGTTTTTTGAAGGTTCAACTGTTCCATTTTTAGCCCAAACTTTACCTTTGTTTGAACTCAAAAAGTTATCTATTTCCAAATTAAATTTTGAAATTCCTGCAATGATTGATACCTTAGTACGATACAAAGAAAAAGGCAGTTATTCAGGTCAAGCAGAAAACAATCCCGAATTTTTGATAAAAACCATTTTGGAAGACTTGAAAATTCCGTTTGAAAAAGGAGATTTAGAGGAACTTTTTAAGCATAAATTTGATGAAAAACGGACAATGGATTTTATTTTGCCAAGCAAGATAGACCCGCAAATTATTATAGAAAGTTCGTTTTTGGTAACAACTTCATCAGGGCAAGGAGACAAATCCAAAACCGAAGGAAATATCAAAAAATTGATTGAGCAGTATTACCCCAATGCCAAATTTATTGGTTTTGTTGATGGTATAGGTTGGTACGTAAGGCAAGGAGATTTGAAACGTATGGTAACGGCTTTTGACGAAGTTTTTACGTTTCATAAAGACGAATTAGGTAGATTTAAAGACTTTTTAAAGGAAAATTTGAAATGATAGAGCCATTTTTGAATACAATACATCAAGGAGATTGTTTGGATTTGTTAAAGCAAATTCCTGATAATTCGGTAGATATGACTTTTGCCGACCCACCTTTCAATCTCAAAAAGGGCTATAAATCGTATAAAGATAGTTTGGCTTTGCAAGAATATTTGGAGTGGTGCGAAGCATGGATTTTGGAAATGGTGCGGGTTACTAAGCCCACAGGCTCAATTTATTTGCACAATATTCCAAAATGGCTTACCTATTATTCGGCTTTTCTGAACAAAGTTGCGGACTTCAAACATTGGATTTCGTGGGACGCACCGACTATGCCAATGGGCAAAACTTTGCAACCTAATCACTATGGAATTTTATTTTATGCCAAAAATATCAAAGAATTAAAGTTTTATGAAGTGCGTTATCCGCACAAAAGAGATAGAAAAACTAACTTTTTATCCAAAGACTACGGTGGAAAAAAGGCAGGTTTGCACCCTTTTGGCTCATTACTTTCAGACGTTTGGACGGACATACACCGAGTAAAACACAATAAATACAGAGATGAACACCCTTGTCAGTTGCCTATTCATTTGTTAGAACGAATAATTTTAATGTCCACAGACGAAAATGATATTGTACTTGACCCTTTCAACGGGACAGGTACAACAGCCCTCGCAGCCAAAAGATTAGGCAGACAATACATAGGTTTTGAGTTGGATAGTGAATATGTAGAGATTACACGAAATAAATTGGCACAAGAAAAACCTAATTCAAAGTTGGGAGATTGTTGGGTAAGTTTTTATTTAGACAAAATCGTAACCTTACGAGATTGTGATTGGGAAAAGTTGAAAGACCACTTTTATATTCCGAGCAAACCCGAAGAAATAGACAATACCCCCATTGTGTTGAAGTCAAAAGTTACAGTTTCTTCTCCACTTAAAAATGGTTACAAGACTGAAACAAACGAGTTCAGACTGTTTGAAAGCGAAGTAGTTTATCACAAAAACGAAGTGCATAACGAAGAATAAAAAATACCAGCCAAATTGGATACTTCAAAAAGAGTATTAAGGGGTTTGAAAACAAAGAAATGCCTATTAGTTCCATTAATACATCTTTTATTGCGTTTTTTTCAGAGGAGGAGTTTACAGGAGCAGATGTATTTAAAATATATCCTAACATTGCTGTTGGGCAAGCTAAAATTCTATGTCTTTTCTATAATAGTATTTTTAATATAGTACAAATTCTTTCAAAAAAAGGAGGAACACAAGGAGGATTTAGCATTATACGAGAAACGGACTTATTAGAAATTCAATTACTCAATTATGAAAGTCTTAGCTCAAAAGAAAAAGAGAAACTCTTAGGTGTTTTTGAGAGTTTGCGGGGTGTAGAGTTTCCAAGTATTGTATCACAGATAGAACACCGTTTTTCGGGCAGAGTAGAGTTAGACAAAGCAATTTTAGAGGTTTTGGGCTACAAAAAAGGCGAAATCAACGAGCTATTGCCCCAACTCTACGAGGTAGTGCTGCGAGAACTGAAACAAGATTTTTAACTGTAGCATAGACTTTAGTCTGTGCATTTTGCGTATATGCACAGACTAAAGTCTATGCTACAATATTTTTCCTATGAATTGGCAACCCCAATACAGCAAAACCATAGAAAAGAGCTTTTTAAAATGCAAAAGATACTACACACACCCTCTATTTGGACAATAGATAATTTTTTAAGCCCGCAATCATGCGAAAACCTTATACTGTTTAGTGAGAATAGGGGGTACGTAGAGGCAGAAGTAAATACAAGTACAGGAACTGCTATGATGAAAAATATTCGCAACAATTATAGGCTGTTGTACGAAGATTTGGCATTAGCCCAGCAGTATTGGCAGTTGTTAGCTCCGTTTTGTCCAGCAACTATCGAAGATACCAAAGCCGTAGGGCTTAATGAGTTATTGAGGTTCTATAAATACGAGCCTCAACAACGGTTTAAACGCCATATAGATGGACGGTTTAAAAGAAATGAATACGAAGAAAGCAGGATTACATTTATGGTGTACCTCAATGATGATTTTGAGGGAGGTGATACTATATTTGATACAGTCAGTATTCGCCCCAAAACAGGAACAGCCTTGTGTTTTATTCACGAACTAAAACATGAGGGACGCATGATTAGTAGTGGCGCGAAATATGTGTTAAGGTCAGATGTTATGTATCGTAAAGAGTAGCTAAAAATGAAGGTTATGCTAAAAATTTCCTATATGCTATTTCCCTAAAGTAATATCAACTCATCAAAACTAAAACAACTTCAACAATAAGCATTGGCTTTTGTCAAAGTTGTTTTCTTGTATTTTCCTTGTTTTTACGCCTCTTTCTCTTGTGGCAAACGAGGAAACTTATCGAATATTTCTACGAGTTCTTGCGGTGGAGCTTGTAATTTACGAGTAGCCAAGTTGAACCAAGCCCCATAAATGGTCAATTCTGCACATACTTTTTGGTCTTTTTCACGCACAAAAGACACCATGATAGTATATTTAGAATAGTCTTCGGTTACTTCTTTGAGGTGAAAATACAGCATAATTTCATCACCATAACGTATTTCTCTTTTAAATACACATTCCTCTTTCAATAAAATAGGATTAAACTTACTTTCTTGGTAGTAGTTCAGTCCTATACCAAACTCCTGCAACAATTCTGTACGAAACTGTGCAGCGATGTCATAATAGGCAGAATGTCTAAGATGATAGTTAGGGTCAAGGTCTGCCCAACGCAAGTACAAAGGTTTTTTGTATTCCATGATTTGTAATAGCTAAAATGTTTGCTGTAAAAATAGCTAAAAATACTATGCTTGCATAGTATTTTTAGCTATTTAACAAAAAATAAGAAAACAGCATTAGAGTTGGTAAGCAACTCCTTTTTAGCCCTCCCTGTGGGGAGGGTTGGGTGGGGCTAACAAAAAATTATTCTTAAGCACGAATATCAATCCAATGTTACGAAAAAACAAAAAAATGCGTCTTTATTTTGAATTTATGTAACAATTTATTAACATTGTTTTCATTAAAACTTAAAGGCTATGAAAAAAATATTTTTGTTGCTCAGCTTGTGTTGTTGGAGTGTCATAGCATATTCCCAACAAAATAACGAAGTAAACTATTTGGGTGTGGTGCAGCTACAAAACAACGAAGTGGTAGAAGGCAAAATCACTATAGATTTTGAAAAGCAGTTGGTGGCGGTATATTCAGAAAGTAATGTAGAGGAGAGTTTGCATACTTTTTACAGTGTGCAGCATTTGTGGTTTTACGACCATCTTAAACAAGTGCGTAGAGAATTTGTGAAAACGCAGCAAAATTTGTTTGAAGTAGTGCTACAAGGGGAGGTTTCTTTGTTAAGAAAATATTTGCACAATACTACCCTTAGCAGTACACACCAAGACAATCAATATTACTTAGCCACCCAACAAGGGGCATTAGTAGCTCTAAAAGATTTGCCTCAACAAATGAATAAAGTTTTTGAGGACAACGCCAATTTGATACAAAAAATGGTAGAAGTCAAAAAATACAGTTTGACAGACCTTCAAAACATAGCTACGCTTATCAGGTATCATAACCAATGTAGAGCAAAGATTATTGCACAGAGATAATTTCTACTTACACCCCCACAAGGGCTTTAAGCCCTTGTGGGGGTTAATAATTACTGTTTTTACTTAAAAAAAAGATTACAAACCTCAAATTTGTAATCTTTTTTAGTTTTTGTACTAATTTTGGGGCTTACTTTTCAGACGAGAATATGAAAAAGCATCTTATTGGGATTATTTTTTTGCTAACCACTTTTACGGCGTGCCAGTTTTTTCAGGAAGATAAGCCCGAAGACAAGGTAATAGCAAGAGTGAAAGATAAATACTTGTATTTCAGAGATGTAGCTTCGTTGGTAAGCAAAGCCAACCATAACGACAGCCTACGAATTGTCAATTACTTTATTGATAACTGGATAAAAAGGCAGTTGTTGTACTTAGAAGCCGAAGAAAAAGCCGAAATAGACAAAGCCGAACTAGAAAGACGAGTAGAAGAATACCGTTATCAGTTATTGGTCTATGCCTACCAGAAAAAATACATAGACCAGAACTTAGATACATTGGTTACAGACGGAGAAATTGACGGTTATTACCAAGCACACCAACAAAATTTTGAGCTTAAACAGCCGATTGTTCGGGCTATATACGCCAAAGTTCCCGCAGATGCCCCACGCATAGATGAGATGCGGAAAAAACTATTGAGCAATAACCCAGACGATTTGGAGGAGTTCAAGTCGTATTGTTTCACGTACTCTTACCAATCTTATGCTTATGACTCTGTTTGGCGGTCATTCGACGAGGCTGTGGCGGGTTCTCCGTTTGTGGGCATAACGAATGCTGTACAGTTTTTGCCCAAAACCAAGTTTTTAGAAGAAAAAGACGAGAGTTATTGGTATTTCCTGCGCATTTTTGAGTACAAATTAGCTGACCAAGTGTCGCCTATTGGGTATGTAAAAGAGCAAATTGTCAATACGATTTTGCACCAACGCAAAACCCTCTTGCAAAAACAGCACGAAGAAGCAGTAATGTTGAAGGCTAAGAAAAATAGTGAAATTGAGATTATTAGGTAATTTATACGCACCCCAAAAAACCATGACAAGCATTACAACACTTTATCAAAAGTTTTTGACCTGCACAAACGGCGTAACTACAGATACCCGAAAAATTACGCCTCAAAGTTTATTTTTTGCTTTGAAAGGGGCAAATTTTGATGGCAATGCCTTTGCCCAAGAAGCCTTGCAAAAAGGGGCAAGTTTTGTGGTGATAGACAATCCAACTTACCAAATAGATGACCGTTGTTTATTAGTGGCGGATACCTTAAAGGCTTTGCAAGATTTGGCAAAATACCACCGCCAACAGCAAAGCATACCGTTTATTGCGATTACAGGCACAAATGGCAAGACTACTACCAAAGAGTTGGTTCGCAATGTGTTAGCAAAAAAATACAAGGTTTGGGCTACCGAAGGCAACTTGAATAATCATATCGGCGTGCCTTTGACCTTGCTTAATATGCCCAAAGCTACAGAAATTGCTGTGATAGAAATGGGGGCAAACAAAGTAGGAGATATAACGGAATTAGTAGAAATTGCCTTGCCTACGCATGGATTAATTACGAATGTCGGCTATGCTCACTTAGAAGGTTTTGGTAGTTTTGAGGGAGTTTTTAGAACAAAAACGGAGTTGTATGCTCATTTATTGGCAAACAAAGGTACGGTAATAGTTAATGCTAATGATGAATTATTAGTGAATGCAGTTACTCGCCGTTTTCCCAAAGAGCAAAGTATCTTGTTTGGTCGTGCTGACAGTTTTTATGAGGCAACACTGATAGGAGCTTCGCCTTATATTATTTACAAAGACGAAAATAATCATATCATACAAACTCAACTCTTAGGAGCATACAATTTTCCTAATATTTTAGCAGCTCTTACTGTAGGCAAACTGTTTGGGGTAGAAACTCATTTGGCATACGAAGCTATAGCAGCTTACGCACCTACAAATAACAGGTCGCAAGTTTTACAAAGACCTCATTACCAGATTATTATGGACGCATACAACGCCAATCCGTCCAGTATGCGTGCAGCTTTAGAAAACTTACATCATATACAAACAAGCTCCAAAACAGCTATTTTAGGCGATATGTTTGAGTTAGGAACAGAAAGCATACCCAAACACAGAGAGTTATTAGACATAGCCAGAGAATTGTCTATAGACCAATTATTAGTTTGTGGCAAAGACTTTTTGAAGGCACGTAAAAATAATGATATAGCTTTATTTTTCGAAAATAAAGAAAGTCTAAAAAATTGGTTACAAACTAACCCTATCCAAAAAGGTGTTGTATTGCTAAAAGGTTCACGAGGTATGGGGCTGGAAACTTTGTTGGAGGTGTTATAAACAAAGAGGTAGTTCTTAGAGATGTAATCTTTTTTAGTGTCGTGCCGTAAATTGTTATACTTAGTATTCAAGAAGCTCTCTAAAGATGTCATCTTTTCAAAAGATGACATCTTTAGAGAGCTTCTTGAATACTATCAACTTTTTTCTCTGAAAGAAATTAGTTTTGCTATAAGTTTTTAAAGC
>CANGYA010000175.1 GCA_947457925.1 Cytophagales bacterium
GAATATCTAAATTTGAATTAACTCCGTAGGAGTGAAATATCTCACTCCTACGGAGTTCTTTTGTTGCGAAAAACTCTTTTCTATAAATATTTCACTCCTACGGAGTTTAAAATTAACTCAAACAGCTTCTTAAAACTATTTATTCTCCCGCAACTGTTTCAACAACGCCATCATATCCTTCGGATACGGAGCTTCTATGATGATTTCTTGGGCGGTAATGTCATCAAAACACAAGGCGTAGGCGTGTAGAGCTACACGACTAATTAGAGGCTGTTCGTCTGTATCTTTCTTGAGATTAAACTTACGTTTGATTTGTGATAAAAACAAAGGCTTACCACCATACAGTTCATCATGGACTATTGGGGCTTTAAGACACTGCAAATGCACACGGATTTGGTGCATACGCCCTGTAATCGGCTTACAAGCCACTAAGGTATGTTGTTTGTAGGCTTCTAAGGTATAAAAAATAGTTTCGGCAGCTTTTCCTTCGGCTCTGTCTATTACTGCCACACCGTTTTTAAGGGCTTTGATAGGCAAATACACCGAAGTCCCATCAAATTGATGAATACCGTTTGTTACTGCATGATACACCTTGTCCACTACCCTATCTTCAAACTGCATAGCTAACATTCTATAGGCTTCTGGGTGCTTGGCAATGGCTAAACAACCCGAAGTTTCTTTGTCCAATCGGTGGCAAAGCTGGGCATCTGCCCAATACTCTTTTGCCATGCGAATAATACTTTGTCCTTTCTTATCGGCGGTTCTCTCGTCTAAAGAAGCTATATGCGGCGGTTTATTGATAACAATATAATTATCGTTTTCAAATAGAATTAAATCTTTAAAATTTATTAATTTCATCTTTATTTGTTAATATCAATTATAGCAAAGATGTAATCTTTTTGAAAGATTACATCTTTAAAATTAGTATTTGTGCGGACTAAAGTCCACACTACAAGGAAATATTACAAGTGAATTACCTCACCATAGGCTGCTGCTGCTGCCTCCATGATAGCCTCAGACATGGTAGGGTGTGGGTGTACCGCCTTGATGATTTCGTGTCCTGTAGTTTCTAATTTACGAGCTACTACCGCCTCCGCAATCATTTCCGTTACGTTTGCCCCTATCATGTGGCAACCCAACCATTCTCCATACTTGGCATCAAAAATTACTTTTACAAAACCCTCTTTCACACCGCCAGCACTTGCTTTGCCCGATGCCGAGAAAGGAAATTTGCCTACTTTTACTTCATAGCCTGCTTCTTTGGCTTGCTTTTCTGTCATACCTACAGAAGCAATTTCTGGCGAACAGTACGTACAACCCGGGATATTACCGTAGTTCAATGGTTCGGGGTGGTGTCCTGCTATAGCTTCCACACAAATAATCCCTTCGGCAGAGGCAACGTGAGCCAATGCTTGCCCTTTCACAATGTCGCCAATCGCATATACGCCTTTGATATTGGTACGGTAGTATTCATCTACTATAACTTTGCCTTTGTCTGTAGCTACTCCCACTTTTTCCAAACCAATACCCTCGATATTTGCTGTAACACCTACCGCAGACAAGACTACATCACACTCTATTACATTGGTAATACTGCCTGTTTTTACAGTAACTTTGCAACCTTCGCCACTTGTGTCCACAGACTCTACAGTGGAGTTGGTCATTACAGACATACCAGATTTTTTAAATTCTTTTTCTAATTGTTTGCCCACTTCCTCGTCTTCCAAAGGCACTAAGGTAGGTAGGTATTCCACAATCGTAACTTTTGTGCCAATCGTATTATAAACGTAGGCAAACTCAACACCAATAGCTCCCGAACCAATTACGACCATAGATTTTGGTTGTTTTTCCAAAACCATTGCCTTGCGGTAGCCTACTATTTTTTGGTTGTCAATTTTGATATTTGGCAATTCTCTTGCACGTCCACCCGTTGCCAAAATGATGTGGTTAGCTTCGTAAATAGTTTCTTTACCGTCTTTGTCGGTTACAGACACTTGTTTGTTGGAAACTAATTTACCGAAACCCAATATTTTTTCTATTTTATTTTTCTTAAACAAAAACTCAATGCCTTTGCTCATGCCACCAGCTACGTTGCGGCTGCGTTGAATCATGCTTGCGAAGTCCATAGCATAGTTTTCTACGCTGATGCCGTAATCTTTGGCGTGTTTGATGTAGTCAAATACTTGTGCAGACTTCAACAAGGCTTTGGTAGGGATACAACCCCAGTTTAAACAGACACCGCCCAACTCCTCTTTTTCTACTACGGCGACTTTCATGCCCAACTGTGATGCACGAATAGCTGCTACGTAACCGCCTGGTCCACTACCGATAACAATTAAATCAAATTTTGACATAGTGTTTTGGTTTGTATGAATTTAGATAATTTGCCACAAAAATAACATAAGTTTTGACTTCATAAGGCGTTTAGTTCTAAAAATAGTTTAAGGGCAAACTCGACATTTTTTTGGTTGGTAGATTTTTTATTTACTATTTAACATAAAAATAAGTTATATAACAAATATTTTACAAGAAACCTGAATAGCTATTTTGCAGCCCAATATTAATTTGTATTTTTATACGTTGTTAATAAGAATATCTAATTTACTGATTTTCAATATTTTACTTTAATAGCTTTATGTATCTTAAACTACTCAGTTATTTATCGGTTGTTGCTGGGGCTATGCTCAAATTTATTTTTGGACCTTTGGCGGGTTTTTCTACACAACTTTCTTTTGTTGAAACATGGTTATTTACTGTGGTGGGTATGATGTGTAGTGTGTTATTGGTTTTGGTGGTTGGCACTCCCCTACGCCAATGGTTGGTTAATCGTTTTGGGCAAAACCAAAAAAGATTTACGCCACGTAAACGCATGATTGTACGGATTTGGAAAAGTTATGGTTTGATAGGCATAGCAGCACTTACGCCCTTGATACTCACGCCATTAGGGGGCAGTATCATAGCCGTAACTTTAGGCGGAAAATCTAAAATTATTTTTGGCTATATGTTCATAAGTGCTGTTTTTTGGGGTGGTACTTTATCGGGAATTGTTTTTGTTTTTGGCTCACAAGTAAAAGATTGGCTACAATAACAGATAATTTTTGGCTTGATTTCCCTTACAAAATAATAAATCCAAAATGCTTAAATTATTGGTAAAAGTTTCTCCAAAAACCTGACGATAAGGCATTTGTGGCAAAGTAGCAGCATTCGGTTGCGGTATTGCGTCCCTTACATCTAAACAGTCTGTAGGATAATTAATTATAAACTCTTGGGTGTATTCTATAGGTGTATTTATTTGCAATAATTTCAGTATAGTTTTTAATAAGGTAGTATTAAATTCAAATAAATATTTTTGAGGTTGAAAAAATGCGTCTTTCAAAAGCTCCTCATAATACACAAAAAACGGTGATTTACCATAGGCAGTCGTAATAGTTCGCCAATGTATCACTCGCCAACGCTGTTGTTGGTCTAATTCTACGGCTTGTATGGGTAGTTTTTCGCCTTTAGAAGAACTAAGAACAGGAATAGACAACAATTCTACTTTATTAGCTCCTAAAATATAGCACCTGTTCCGATAAGTTTGTTTTTGGTAATTTTCAAAGGCTTCTATTTGTACTTTTTCAGCATTTAATAAATGTTGAAAATACTGTATAGAAGGTAAATAATGTGAAGCAAGTATAGTCATAGCCATAAATGAATGCCAAAAATTTAAGTGAAATTACAACTAATAGCTATCTGACACCTTTGAGGCATCAGATAGATTAAATTTATTTGAAGGTTACTTATCTTTTTCCTCCTCTTTTGCAGCCAACTTGTCCTTTCTGCGAGTGCCGTCATAGAGTTCGTAACGCATAAAACGACATTCCAAAGCCCCATTAAACACCTTAATTTTAGGTTTGGGCGTAAGGTGAATGTACTTAGCAGCCTCCATATTAGACGTGATGACCCATGCCTGATAACCCGCCCATTTTTTCTTGAAAGTATCGCCAATCATTTTATACAAGCCGTTAATGTCCTCGTCTTTATCCATTCTTTCTCCGTAAGGTGGGTTTAAGATAAGCACACCTGCCTTACCTTCTGGTACAGCCAAATCTGCAAAATCGCAGTTTTCTATCTGAATACGGTGGCGTAAGTTTGCCTCACTTACATTGATAATTGCTTTTCGTGCCACATTTTTAGAGATTTCGCAACCTATTAGTATAGGGTGTTCGTCTGTAATTTTGCTCATAGCTTCGTCATACACCTCGTCCCACAGTTCTTTGTCAAAGTTTTTCCATTTCTCAAAACCAAATAAGTCTTTGTAAGAACCCGCAGGAATATTGGCTGCAATAAGGGCAGCTTCTATCAAAATAGTTGCAGAGCCACACATACCATCTACAAAATTACTTTTTTTGTCCCAACCTGATAAAAGTACCAAACCCGCAGCCAACACTTCATTGATAGGTGCAACATTGGTTTTATCTCTGTAACCTCTTTTGTGCAGAGATTCACCAGAACTGTCTAAAGAAACAATGCAACGGTTGTCGTTGATGAACAAGTGAATACGCAAAGTAGGAAAAGTCAAATCTACCGAAGGACGGCGAGCATATTTGTCCCTAAATCTATCGACAACGGCATCTTTGGTTTTTTGTTCCAAGAACTGTGAGTGTTTAAACAAAGGTGAATTGAGGGAACAATTAATACCCAAAGTGTCATCTACATCCATATAATCCTCCCAAGCCATGACTTTTATCTTTTCATAAAGGTCTTGTTCGTTGCGGACTTCAAAAGAATGAATAGGCACAAGCACCCGCAAAGCTGTTCGTAAACACAGATTAGCTTTGTAAAGTGTAGCTAAATCTCCTGTAAAACCAACGGCTCTGTTCAATATTTCTACTTCCTCAATACCCAACTCTTGTAGTTCTTTGGCTAAGACGTTTTCCAAACCAAACATTGTTTGGGCTATTATTTTAAAATTTTTATCAAACATATTTCTTAAATATTTTTTTAACCTACAATTTTGTAAGCCTACTTTTGAGTAAAGGTACTTAAAATAATAGCACAAATGTTGATTGATTGGCAGTATATCTCTTAATTTTGGGTTTTTCACTATTCACGATTGAGCTTTGCACACATTTTGGCAATATATCCTGTATCTTTTGCGGGCAAAAGATGCACACGGTTTACATTCTCCCTTTGTCTTTGAGCTTTACAACGATATTATCGCCTCTGATAAATGGTATTATGATTTTGATACGATTGAGGATTACAGAGATGTGTTACTGACAGACACCACGAAAATCCAAGTAACGGACTTTGGGGCAGGCTCAAAACGCCTAAATAGTCCTGAAAAGTTGGTAAGTGATATTACTCGTTACGGTGTTTCGCAGCCCTATATTTGCCAGTTGCTTTTCAAATTGGTAGATTGGCAACAACCAAAAACTGTAATAGAATTAGGTACTTCGTTGGGTATCAATACCTTATACATGGCTGCTCCCCTACCCCAACAAGCCAATTTATATACTTTTGAGGGTTGCCCAGCTATTAGTGCTATTGCTCAAAAAACCTTTGATGTTTTGCCCAATAGCAAAAAGCAAATTCATTTGTTACAAGGCAATATCAATGAAACCTTGCCCGCCTTGTTGAAGCAACTACCAACAATAGATATGGTATTTTTTGATGCTAACCATGCTGCAACGCCTACTTTGCAATATTTTGATTGGTGTTTGACAAAAATACACAACAATAGTGTATTCATTTTTGATGATATTTATTGGTCAAGAGAAATGACGATGGCATGGAAAAAAATATGTGAACACCCACAAGCCACTGTTACGATTGATTTATTTCAGGTTGGTTTGGTATTTTTTAGGAAAGAACAGCCGAAACAACATTTTACTTTGAAGTTTGCTTAGTTTTTGTTAGCACTACTTCTTTTAAAATCCCCGCAAGGGCTTCTAGTGTCGTGCCTTAAAATGTTATACGATTGTCAAGGTCTTCGACCATTGCCAACGTATTTTAAACCGTTGGCAATGGTCGAAGACCTTGACAATCGGTGCAAGAGGTATAACAATTCATAGCACGACCCTACAAGCCCTTGCGGGGATAGAAATTTTATTGCCCAAATCTACACACACTCCCCAAAGGCAATTTTTTACCAAATTTATCTATAACTACCAAATCACCATATTCAAGATTAGGTGTAGTTTCAAAATGGGATTTGATAAGATTTTCGGAAATAATAGGCGAAAGCCCCATAGAATACATATTAAGAATAAAAAAACCGTTTTTCTTGTCCAATAATTTAGCACATTCTCCTATCATTTCGTTAATGTGCTGTTCCAACTTCCAAATTTCACCATTTGCTCCACGACCATACGCAGGCGGGTCTAACATAATGCCTTGATAAATACTACCCCTACGCACCTCACGTTTCACAAATTTCATGGCATCTTCTACAATCCAACGGATATTGTCCAAATTACTTGATTCCATGTTTTCTCTTGCCCACGTAACTACTTGTTTGATAGAGTCCACGTGGGTAACTTCCGCACCACTTTGGCGGGCAGCCAACGAAGCTATGCCTGTGTACGCAAACAAATTAAGCACTTTGGGTTTGTCTAATTGGGCTGTTTTTTCGGCAATAAAATCCCAATTCGCAGCTTGTTCAGGAAAAATGCCTACGTGCTTGAAGGCAGACAAGGCAGATTTTACTCTCAAATTAAGGTGTTTGGTTTTATACTGCACCAGCCAACGGTCTGGTGTTCCCTTTTTCGTAAACCACTCACCTTTGTCTATCAGTTGTTCTGCTCCTTTTTCTTTGGCAGGTTTAAAGGTGGCATCTGCTTGGCGTATCCATTCGGCTTCGGGCAAAGATTTAGACCAAACTGCCTGTGGTTCAGGACGATAGGTAATCACTTCGCCAAATCTTTCTAATTTTGCAAAATCCCCAGAATCTATTAATTCGTAAGAAGTCCAATTATGTGGAGTAAAAATTTTCATGAATCGTATTGTATTAACAACTGTAATAATGAAAGCAAAAGTACAAAAGAAGTACGTATGAAACTGGAGCTACTCTTTTTTTTATTTGAAATGGCTTTTTACTTCAACTCTCTTACTGTCATTTTGTCATTTTTTAGACTTGGAATAGTTATTGGTAAACCCAAAGAGAAAGATTTTTTCTGAAGCATTTACAAAACACGATATACAACTATGGTACAAGAAAAAGGCACTATTTCGATTCACACCGAAAACATTTTCCCGATTATCAAGAAGTTTTTATATTCTGACCACGAAATTTTCTTGCGTGAGTTGGTTTCAAACGCCATTGATGCAACGCAAAAACTAAAAGCATTGGCTTCTATAGGCGAATATGGCGGTGAAATTGGTGAAACAAAAGTAAGCATCAGCTTAGACAAAGAAGCTAAGACCATTACCGTATCAGACAATGGTATTGGTATGACTGCCGAAGAAATTAAGAAGTATATTAACCAAATTGCGTTTTCTGGAGCTACGGAGTTCTTAGAAAAGTACAAAGACAAACAAGAGGCTCAGCAAATGATTGGGCATTTCGGTTTGGGCTTTTACTCGTCTTTTATGGTGGCAAGCAAAGTGGAAATCATTACGAAATCGTACAAAGATGCACCTGCTGCGTCTTGGACTTGCGATGGTTCTACGGAATTTGAGATTGGGGCAGCCGAAAAAACGACCAGAGGTACAGACATTATTTTGCACGTTTCGCAAGATTCAGAAGAATTTTTGGAAGCTCACCGCCTAAGAGGTATTTTGACTAAATACTGCCGTTTCTTGCCTTTCGAGATTGAGTTTGAGGGCAAAGTAATTAACGAAACTAAGCCGATTTGGACAAAATCTCCGAATGACCTCACCAACGAAGATTACATCAAGTTTTACAAAGAAATGTATCCAACTGCCGAAGAGCCTTTGTTTTGGATACATTTAAACGTAGATTATCCGTTTAATTTGACAGGTATTTTATACTTCCCAAAAATTAAACAAGATTTTGTTTTCCAGAAAAACCGTATTCAGTTGTATTCAAGACAAGTGTTCATTACAGACGAAGTGAAGGACGTTGTACCTGAATTTTTGACTTTGATGCACGGTGTAATTGATTCGCCAGACATTCCGTTGAACGTATCTCGTAGTTATTTACAAGCAGACGGCAATGTGAAGAAAATCAATGCCCATATTACGAAGAAAGTAGCTGACAAATTGTCAGAGCTATTCAATAATGACCGCAAAGGTTATGAAGAAAAATGGGATAGCATTGGCTTGTTCGTAAAATATGGTATGATGACAGACGACAAGTTTTATGACAGAGCTACTAAATTTGCTTTGTTGAAAAACATTGATAGTCAATATTTTACATTTGAAGAATACAAAGAAAAAGTTGCTCCTTTGCAGACAGACAAGAGTAACAGAGTCGTGTATATTTATACAACAGACTTAGACAAACAAAATGCCTACATAGAATCTGCTAAAAAGCAAAGCTATGACATCTTGCGTTTTGACGGTATCATGGTAGATAATCATTTTGCAGCTACGTTGGAGAGAAAATTGGAAAATACCTTGTTAAGACGAGTAGATTCTGATACGATTGACAAATTGGTGGACAAAGGCGAAACGGCTGCCGTTATTTTATCCGAAGACGAGCAAACAAAACTGAAAGACTTGTTTAAGAAAATTTCGGGCAAAGAAACGATTAATATTTCTTCGTTGCCCGCAGACGAAATGCCTGTGGTTATTTCTCTACCAGAGTTTATGCGTAGAATGAAAGAAATGGCAGTGGTGCAAGGTATGGACTATATGAAAGATTTACCTGCATTTTTAGAGGTTTCTGTAAATGCAAACCACCATTTAATCCAAAAATTATTAACAGAATCTGACGAGCAACGCAAAGAACAGTTGGCTTTGCAGGTGTATGATTTGGCGTTGTTATCACAAAATATGTTGGGCGGTGCAGCTTTGACCCGATTCATTAATAGAAGTGTGAATTTGGTGAGCTAAATATTTTCAAAAATTAGCTTTTTAGTGTCGTGCCTTAAAATGTTATACGATTGTCAAGGTCTTCGACCATTGCCAACGTATTTTAAACCGTTGGCAATGGTCGAAGACCTTGACAATCGGTGCAAGAGGTATAACAATTCATAGCACGACCCTAAAAAGCTAATTACCCAATACTAGCATTAACATTTCTTTGAGAAATGTTAATGCTAAATTTAGTTTAAACCTCACAAGGACTTTTATAGTCCTTGTGAGGTTTTTGTATCAATAGGAGGCTAAAAAATATCCTAAGAAAACGATACTTTATTCCTCTTTTTTTCGTAAACTGTAGAAATACTCATTATTTGTATTGCCCTACTATGATTTATGCAAAAAATTATACCCTAAAAAACAATAGTTTTTTAACAACCCATTGTTTACTATTATTTTTTGTCAATTTTATCTCACTCAAAGCCACTCCTTTCTACAAGACTAAAGGAGGAGATGTTTCTGCTTTGCAATTTGAACACCGAGAATATAACTGGCAACTCCAAAGAAAGCCTTTTGTCTTAGCTACCCATGAAACTTTATTGCCTGCCCTCATTTTGCAAGACAAAAGAAGTTATGAATATGTGTATGATAATCAAAAAAAATTGCGTTTATTGGCTACTATTCATAAAATAATTAAAATTAATACAGTAGAAGCCTTAGAAAATTTTAATAAAGTATATCTTCCCGCCAATGACATAGAGCAAATATGGATGCTCAAAGCACGTTGCATTAATCCCAATGGTAAAATCATAGAGTTGCCCAGCGAGGCTATTCGTGATGTAGAAAGTTGGGAGCAAAACGGCAAGGAAAAAATCTTTGCTATAGAAGGGGCAGAAGTTGGTTGTGAGATAGAATATTTCTATACGATTGAGAAATCCCTCAAATATTTTGGTGTAGAGGTATTTCAAAGTCCTTTTTTGACTAAATCCGTTGATTTTGAGATTATTAGTCCCACAAAATTGGTTTTTCATGCACAAGTTTACAACCATCATGTTGCTCAACTTCAACAAACTTCGACTAAGTACAAGCAAAAAAACACTTTGCTTTTGCATTTAGATAGTTTGGAAGGGCTTAAACAAGAGCCTTTTGCTCAATACGAAGCTAACTTGATGCGAATAGATTACAAATTATCGTACAGCGAAAATCCACAACAAAAACTATTTACGTGGGACGATGCAGCTACGTTTTTTTATCAAAAAATATACGCACACCGCAAGGCTAACAAAGAGATAGTTTTTCAACAAGAAATTACTAACTTTTTGCAAAAATTTTTAAAAAATACAATTAATGATGCCGATAAAATTGAAAAAATAGAAGCCTATATCAAAACTAATTTTCAGCATATTCGCACTGCTAACCATCAAAATATAGCACAAGTTTGGCAGAACAAATATGCTACTACAGAAGATTTGGTGAGGTTATTTGCTTACTTATTTGACCAAGCCCATATACCGCATCAATTAGTGCTAACGACAGACCAATACCAAGCTGATTTAGAAAACAATTTTGAAAATTGGTTATACTTAGAAAAATATCTTTTTTATTTTCCTCAAATTAATCAATACCTTGCTCCTATAGATGTTGCTTACCGATTAGGCAATTTGCCTTACTCCTACCATCACAAAAAAGGTGTGTTTATGGACACACAACTCTTAGGAGGAATGTTGCATACACAATTTAAGAGCATTAGTACGGTATTACCCACAGCAGAAAATTTAAAACTATCACTATTTTTACAAGCTGATGAGCAAGGATATAATTTGAATTTTGAACAGACTTTTCAAGGTCATTATGCCATTTTATTGGGGCATCATTATCAAATAGCTACTCCTGCACAACAACAAGAGCAGCTACAGTATTTGACAGGTAGTTTCAGCAATCAATTAGGTAGCACAGAAGTTGCATCAGCAAATAATAAGGATTTCAGTATTTGTGGCACTGCAAAAACTCAAGAACTAATTGGTCTGGCAGGGCAACATTTGATATTACAAATTGGTAAGCTCCTGCGAAATAATTATAGCACATTAAGCACTACGCACATACGTAAGCAGCCTCTTTTGTTTGACTTTCCCAAAAAAACTACGTATCAACTCCAATTTGAAGTACC
>CANGYA010000176.1 GCA_947457925.1 Cytophagales bacterium
CCTTAAAAACTTATAGTAAAACTAATTTTTTCAAAGAAATAAGTTTGATTGTGTTCAAGAATCCCTATAAAGATGTCATCTTTTAGAAAGATGACATCTTTATAGGGATTCTTGAACACTACGCATAACAATTCATAGCACGACAGTAAAAAAGATTACATCTTGAATACTAACCTCCAAAATTACTTTTTTATCAACCCATCTTTTATATGCTAAAGTCCTTCTATTTTTTAATTGTTTGGCTGTTTTTTTGCACTTTTAGCTACGGACAAAGTACAGCAGATACGATTGCTTATTTTTTTGACAAACACCCTAATTACAAAAAATTGGACATAGATGCCAATGATTTGCAAATAGTAGCCTCTGTTTTTCGCCAAATAGATGAAAAGGATACGGCTTGGGCAGAAATAGCCTTGAAAGTAAGAGAAAAAAGGGTAGTAGATTTGAGTATTACAGGCTTGAACAAAACTTTTTTGCCCCCACAACTCTACAATCTAACGGCTTTGGAAGGTTTAGTTATCAAAGGCTGTTATTGGTATGAATTACCGAATTTAAGCCGTTTTAAAAACCTAAAATATTTGGGCGTATGGAGTAGCCGTTTACGTGGTGAAATATACATAGACGATAGCTATGCAAATTTAGAAGTTTTTGGTATTCATCAATCAAAAATCAACTATATACGTTTTGCCAAAGGCTTGCATATCAAGACTTTATATTTAGTAGATGCTCAACTGAAACACTTGGATAGTTCTATAGAAAATCTCAAAGATTTAACAGAAATTCATTTGGGCGGAAATGAATTGCCAGATTTTGACTTGGCAACTTTGCCTTCCCTTAAAAAAATTAATTGTTACAAAAATAATATTCAAGTCGTTTTGCGTAAAAAATTACGTACTAAGCACAAAAATATTGAAATTCATTTTGACGAATACTAATTTAATTACGAGTTAGTAATTATGAATTACGAAATTGTAATCAAATCAATTCGTAATTTCTAATTCGTAATTCGTAATTGAACAAAACATTTCACTTTTTCGTTTCAACTGTATGTTAGCACAAGAACTTATCAATCCTCTGATACCTCCGTTGCGGACTACGGACTCGGTACAAAAAGCCCTGAATTGGATGAGCCAATTCAGAGTACACCAGTTGCCATTGGTCGAAAACCTCACCTATAAAGGTTTGATAGGTGAGGAACTTTTGTATGACCTCAATAGTCCTAATGCCTACATTGGCGACATTTTTCCTGACTATGGAGATGTCTATGTAACTGAAAATCAGCATTTTTATGATGTACTCAAGGCCGCGGAAGCCTATCACTTGCCTTTGGTGGCGGTGTTAGATGAGGAAAAACATTTTAAAGGTGTCATCACAGTCAAAGACACCGTAGCAGCTTTTGCTCGCAGTTTTTCTACCCAACATACAGGCGGAATCTTGGTAGTTTCTATGCGTGAATATGACTATTCTATGGCTCAAATTGCACGTTTGATAGAAGAAAATCATGTAAAAATATTGAGTAGCTATTTGGAGGCAGACTCTTATGACCCTACAATGGTGAAATTGACTTTGAAATTAGACAAAACAGATTTGAGCAGAGTAGTAGCTACTTTAGAAAGATTTGGGTTCAATATTATTGCAAAATTCCAAGATAGCGAAGCCCCTGACTATGACAAAGATAGATTAGATATGTTGTTTAAATACCTAAGTTTGTAGTCTTTGGATAAAAAAAATATTTTACTCTAATCTATTTCTAAGTTGCGTTTTGTGTTTTTGAGGTTGTATATCTCCTAAGGGTTTTAGTTGTATGTTGCGGTGCATGAAAATACTTGTTGTGTTGGTACAAAAACGCATAGCCCCTAAACCTATAAAATCAACTTGAATCAACATAGGGTTGCTGCGTAAAATTTTTGCAGACTCAGGAAATAAATCTGCATTGTCCAAAATAATCATACCTCCGTCTGCCAAATGTTCTTGTGCTACTTTGGCACAAACTATTCTACTTTTTTGAATGCCATCTATGACTATCATATCAAACTGACCAAATGCTTGGATTTGATTAGCATATTCATTTACATCTGTAGAGGAAAGCAAAAGTTGAACATTAGGAAGATTCATTTTTTGTACTTTTTCAAGCCATTTTGCATCACTTTCTACACTTACAACTTGTTGTACTCTTTTTGACCAATAAGCAGTGGAGGCTCCTGAACCATATTCAAATACTTTTTTATCACTAAGGTCAAATTGAGCTAAATAATCTATGGCGGGGTAGGTAATGTACGGAAGGTAATTGCCTGTTGCATCTACAGATTCTTTTTGCTGCATACTACGCAACCAACCATAAGAATACAATAGATGACGATTGATAAGCCACCAAGACCGTAGAGTGCCTTTACTTCTTATCGTATCGGGAAGAAGTTTTTTGAGTAAATTAATGAATTGCATAGAGAAACAACAATAAGTTTTTGTGTATTACCTTAATTTATAACAAACATAATAGAAAAATAACTACCCCTACATACAAAAGGTTGATAAAATAAAGTTCCTCTCCAATAGCTTCAAGATATTAGAGAGGAACTTTTAATTGTATGCAATAAACATTACCTTAAAAATCTGCACCACCGCCGCCTTCCATGCCGCCTTCGTTGCCTTTAGAGTTTTTACGTCTTGACGGAGCAAAATCTTTGCTACCAAATTTATAGGTAAACGACAAAGTAGCTACACGGCTTTCACGTTTGCGTATGAAGTCCGCATTGAAAGTAGAAGTGGCTTGGTTCACGCCAAATTGTCGCCAATCAAAAATATCACTTACATTCAAAGTAATTGTAGCTTTTGTACTAATGTCTTTTTTGAAGCCCAAATCTACGGCATAAAACGCAATAGTTTTGCCTTGTGGTGTAGCAAAAGGAGCATTGTAGCTACCTGATAGCTGTACGGCTGCATTTTTCCAAAAACGTACATTAGATAGTATTTTTCCGTTCCAAGTAAATGTATTGTTATTCAAATCTGCATCTATGTTAGAACCATTAATTGTATTTTGGAAAGTATTGCCACTTATCGTAATATCCCACCAATTAGTTGGCTGTACTCTGGCTACTAATTCTATACCGTAACTTTCGGCAGTTGCTAAGTTCCTAAACGTAACTGTAGATACACCTGTGTTATCCACAGTACGTATTCTCGAAATCACATTAGACGTATTTCTGTAGTAAATAGTGCTGTTCAAAGACACTGTTTGCCAGTTTTTGTTGTAACCTATTTCATACGAATTGATGTATTCAGGCATTAATTGCGGATTCCCCACACGAATATTCAAGGGGTCTGAATAATCTATGAACGGATTTAAAGATTGTACATTAGGTCTGTTGATACGTCTGCTAAATGATATAAAAATTTCTTGTTCTTTGCCCAAATTTCTTGTGATATAAGCCGAAGGGAAAATATTGAAATATTGATTATCAAAAGTTTTATCTATACCATCTGTTTTAGAAGATGAAAAAGTTTGTTCTCCTCGCAAGCCTATTTGGTACGCAAACCCCTTCCATTCATTGCCTAACATCACGTAGGCAGCATTGACACTTTCGTTGTACCTAAAACGGTTACTCAACAACAAATTCTTTTCCCATTGATTACTTGTATAATTAAAATTAGCAATAGAAAAATCTGTGTCTATGTTCCTAAAAATAGACTTGTAGCCCATTTCTAACTTACCTTTTTTGCCTACAGGCTGTGTAAAATCTGTTTGGACGGTCAATAAATTGACAAAGTTAGCCCCTGTATTAGATTGTTGCAAAGGTTTTTCGGTGAGGCGAGGCGTATTGTTCAAATTATAGGTTTGTTGCGAAAACTTACCGTAAGAATCTCCTTCAGACCTTGAATAAGTAACGTCTGCTGTCCATTCTTTTTGTGGTTTGTCAAATGTTTTGCGGTAGTTAATGGCAGCGTCTATGTTGTTACCGTTGTTTCTGTTGTAATTATCACGATAGTACAAACTATCCAAGACTTTATTGGCAGTCAAAAATTGGTAGCGTAGTCTTTCATCTTCAATACTATTTCGGTTGCCGTAACTTACAGAAGCACTAATTGTATTTTTAGGATTCAAAAAATAGTCAAAACCTATTTTACCCAAATGAAAATGAGGCTTATTTTCTCCATAATTATCTTGATTCAAAAACCAAGTCGTATCCGAAAAAATATTTTGGCGGTTGCTATACCCTTCGCCGTATCGTTGGTCGAAACGGTAGCTATAATTGCCAAAAACATTGAATTTTTTAACTCTGTAATTCAAGTTTGCAGACGCATTGTACTTGTTGCGTGTGCCTACGCCTACAGTTGCATTGCCGTTTAGCCCTTCTAATCTATCTTTTTTCGTAACAATATTGATAATGCCTGACATACCGTCTGCATCATAACGTGCCGAAGGGTTGGTGATGACTTCTATTTTATCTACCGCACTTGCAGGCAACTGCGAAAGGGCAGCTTGGCGGTTAGCCCCTGTCAAGCCTGAAGGTTTGCCGTCTATCAAAATCGTAACATTAGAACTGCCTCGCAACGCCACATTACCGTCTATGTCCACACTTACCGAAGGCACATTTTGCAACACATCTGTAACTGTTCCTCCTGTGGCGGTTATGTTTTTGCCCACATTAAAAGTTTTTTTGTCTAAATTACTTTCATAGGCAGCTTTTTCACCAACAACTTCTACGGCTTGTAACTGTTGAGCATCTACGCCCACTTGTATTTTCCCTAAACTATGTTCTGGGGTACGGGGCGTAACCATCAAAGTATCAGAAAAATAGGACTTGTAGCCTATAAATTCTATTTTCAAACGAAAACGTCCTACTTTTACTTGTTCCAATAAAAATTCTCCTTTTTCATCAGTAATTACACCTGTTTCTAATTTAGTGCTGTCGCCTCGCATCAAACGAATCAAAGAAACAGTGGCAAACTCCAAAGGTTTTTGTGTTTGTTGGTCTATGACCGTACCGTAAATTTTACCAATAGCAGGCAAGCTATTTGGGTCAAAATTTCTACCACCGCCTTGTCCCGTAGGTCTTTGAGCAAAAATAGTAAATGAAACCGCCAAAAAAAGCAGGGTAAAAGTGTAATTTTTCATGTTCAATAGAGATTTAAAAATTAGTTAGCATAACAATTAATGATTTTAAGATACTTTTGTTCCCTCTAAGTTTAATTTGTCGCAGGGGTTTAACATCTTTTAACCAAGCCTTACCCAACTTGTGGAGGTTTTTAACGTAAAGCCAAAATTTAGCCCACTATCAAAATAATTTTTAACAGCTTTTTGTAAATTTGTTGAAAACATATTTTCACTTAACCCATAACCTCCTCATGCTTAATTACTACAATACCATTAGTATCAACACTTCGGCAAGACAAGGAGCAGACACTTCGGTTTTGGTGATTTATACAGGTGGTACTATTGGTATGGACTATGACCCTTCGGGTAAATATTTAGTACCATTTGATTTTTCCCAAGTGCTTCATAAAATACCAGAACTGCATCGTTTCGAAATAGAAATTACAGTCTTATCGTATGAACAACCGATAGATAGTTCGGACATTAAAATTCATCATTGGCTCAATTTGGCTCGTACCATTTACGACTTTTACCGTGATTTTGATGCCTTTGTGGTGCTACATGGTACAGACACCATGTCGTATTCTGCCTCTGCCCTTAGCTTTTTGTTAGAAAATTTGGGCAAACCCGTAATTTTTACAGGCTCACAACTGCCGATTGGTGCAAGAAGGACAGATGCCAGAGAAAATTTTATTTCAGCCTTAGAAATAGCAGCCAGCAAAGACGCATTGGGTAGGGCATTAGTACCAGAAGTTTGTATCTTCTTTGCCAACAGTTTATTGAGAGGAAATAGGTCGAGAAAAGTACAAAGTCTTGATTTTACCGCCTTCGAAACAGCTAATTATCCAGCCTTAGCTACGGCAGGTATTCGCATAGACTATCATTTGCCGAGCATCATGCCACACCCCGAAAGAGAATTTAATTTCTTTACACGCATGGACGGCAATGTGATTTCTCTCAAAATTTTTCCCGGACTGCCTAATGACTACATTCGTCAGGTCTTGGCTATTGAAGGATTGCGAGGCGTAGTCTTAGAAACTTACGGTTCGGGCAATGCTCCTTCTGAAAATGGATTTATTGTAGCTTTGGAGGAGGCTATACAACGAGGGATTCATGTTTTCAATGTTTCTCAATGTATGGGAGGGTCTGTCATTCAAGGTATGTATGGCACAAGTCGCCGTTTGCGAGATATAGGCGTAATTAGTGGCGGAGATATTACGGCAGAGGCTGCCCTTACAAAATTGATGTTCTTGTTGGGAAATGCCCACGACCATGATTTTATTAGACAAAGATTAGCCGAACCTATGCGGGGCGAAATGGATTCTCAAAATAAATAACTCTAAAAAATCAAATGAACAACCTACGAGTAACTTTAGTACAAGCCGACTTACATTGGGAAAATCCTACGGCAAATTTGGCGATGTTAGAAGAAATGTTGTGGACTCTCAAAGCACCTACAGACATTATCGTACTGCCCGAAATGTTTACGACAGGTTTCACCATGAACACGCAGCAATATGCCGAAGTCCCACAACTCACTACATTCCGTTGGTTAAGACAACAAGCAGCTCAATACAATGCGGTGGTCGTAGGAAGTTACATTGTCAAAGAACAACAGCAATATTTTAACCGTTTGGTGTGGATGCAGCCAGATGGTACGGCTGATTTTTATGACAAAAAGCACCTGTTTAGAATGGCAGAAGAAGATAAATTTTTTACGGCAGGTTCGCAACGTATCATTAAAACGTGGAAAGGTTGGCGAATTTGCCCTTTGATTTGCTATGATTTGCGTTTTCCTGCTTGGAGCTATAATATTGATAATCAAGGCAATATAGCTTATGATTGTTTGCTATACATTGCCAATTTTCCCGAAGCCAGAGCCACTGTATGGAATAGTTTACTTAAAGCAAGGGCAATAGAAAATTGGTCGTATTGTGTAGGCGTAAACCGCATAGGCATAGACGGCAAGGGTATTAGCTACGTTGGCGACTCATCTGTGATTACGCCCAAAGGCACTATTGCTTTTCAGGCAAATAACGAAGCAGTAGTGCAAACCATAGAATTAGATGCCACTGAATTGTTGAGTTACAGAGAAAAATTCCCTGCCTATTTAGATGCAGATAGGTTTCAATTATTGTAGTTTATTTAATTTTTAATTTTATTTAAACCTATAAGGTTTTTTAAAACCTTATAGGTTTATTTTTATACTACTTTTGCTAAAAATCACTCAATGCTATGTTATCTAAGGTTATTTTTTCTTTGGCTATTTGTCAAAAAATAGGGCTGTTAGTGCTGTTGGGCTTTTTACCCTTCGCCCTATTCGCCCAACAAATTAATGTAACGGGTAAAGTTGTTACAGACTCTTTCCCCAAAGGCTTACAAGGCGTAAAGGTAGTGGTCAAAGAAACCAACGCCACGACCACCACCAACAAAAACGGTGCTTTTCAACTGAAAATCAAGGGCAAAAAAGCTACTTTGTTCTTCTCTTTGGCGGGCTACCAAAGTCAAGAAACCACTGTTTCGGGCAAAAAAGTAAATTTGACCATAGATTTACAACGGTTATTACCTGATTTACCCGATTCTATACGTGGTTTTAATCGTGTATTTGGAATGGATAGAATTTATGTAGCAAATCAAGCTCATGATAAATTTACTTACAATAACCTCCTTATTTGTGGTGTAGCTGGAGTAAGTATAGACAGATTACCTAATCAAAATCCATTTGATAATTCATTGCCTCTTACTTTTGAACAAACTTTACAAGGTCGTGTGGCAGGCATACAAGTTACCCAAGCCAATGGTTTGTTGGGTTCGGCGGTGCAGGTGCGTATCAGGGGCAATACGTCTTTGGGCAGTGGCGGAGAACCTTTGTATGTGATAGACGGTATTCCCTTTGCTTACGAAGATTTCAGTAACCGCAACGGAGCTACTAATGCCTTCAATCTCAACCCTTTGGCAGTGATTAACCCCACAGAAATAGAAAGTCTTACACTCTTGAAAGATGCAAGTACGGCATTGTACGGAGCAAGGGGAGCAAATGGCGTAGTATTGGTAACAACTAAAAAAGGTACAAATCGTAAAACACAATTTTCTTTGAATATTTATACAGGCGTTTCACAAGCTACTAACAAATTGTCTATGCTCAACGGTGAGCAGTGGCTACAACTGTATAACGAAGCAAGGGCAAATGACGGCAAATATGGCAGGTACTCTACCCAAGAAATTGCATTGGGAACAGATGGTTTACCTTTAAAGGCTCTTACGCCCAATGAACAAACGACTATCAACGGTATTACGTTTAGTCCTTCGCAAGTGGCAGGTGTAAACACGAATTGGACAGATGAATTACTACAAAATGGAAGTTTGCAAGTAGTTGATTTTCAGGCAAAAGGAGGCAATGAAAAGACTAAATTTTTTGCAAATTTAGCCTACAGAAACGATAACGGTTTTTTGAAAAACAACACCGCCCAACGCCTCAATGGACGAGTGAACTTACAACACCAAGCCACCGAAAAGTTAGATTTTTCGGTTTTGTTGGGCATGACTTACTTCACTTTGCAAACACCACAAACTTCTTTTAATGGTGGTTTGGGTTTGGCTCAAAGTGCAGCCCTGCCCGTTTTTGCGGTGCGAAACGCCAACGGTACATTTTTTGGTACACAAACCGCCAACGACAGCATTAATCCTGTGGGGCAGTTGAGCAATGAATTTAAAAACACAACTTGGTTTAATACAACTACGCTAAGTGCCAACTACAAATTTTCGGAGGCTTGGCAGTTCCGTTCTACTGTAGGCGTAAATTTGCGTTACCAAAACGAAACAGATTATTTTTCGCCTGCCTATAACTTCTTTTCGGTAGGTAATTCGAGAAGTTGGTTGAATGAAAGAAATTTGATAAATACCTCTTGGACAACTTCTCACGTACTTACATTTGACAAAAAACTACAAACTTGGAGCAACCTACAAGCCCAATTGGGTTTTGAGGCACAAGCCAATAACACCAATGTTTGGGGACTTTATACCGCCAACGGTGCAGGCTTTTTGAACAACTATTTCACTTATTACGCCAACCCTACAACTATAGGCTGGGGCAACGGCACAAACGGCGTAGGCTTGCCTGTAGGTGGCTATAACGACAAAGATTATTACCGTTTTGTAGGTTGGTTTGGGCGTGCCAAATATTCTCACAAAGACAAATATTTTGTAGAAGTTTTGGCAAGATTAGATGGTTCTTCGTTGTTTGGGGCAAACAAAAGGTATGGCGTTTTCCCTGCCTTGTCCGCAGGCTGGACAATCTCGGAAGAAGAATTTGCTCAAAAAATGGCGTGGTTGTCCTTCCTCAAACTTCGCAGCAGTGTGGGTTTGGTGGGCGGTGCTAACTTGCCTACGTTTACGTGGTTGGGGGCATTTTCGCCTACAGTCGGTTATTTGGGCAATGCGGGCATTCAGTACAGCCGTTTGCCGAACCCCGATGCAGCGTGGACGCAGACTTTGCTAACGGATTTTGCGGTAGATTTTGCGTTGTTACGCAACAAAGTTTGGGGAACTATAGGCTTGTACCAAAAAAATATTAGCAGTCCGTTTACCGAAAGACAAGTGCAAGTATCGGCAACAGGCTTTAAAACGGTGCAACTGAATGACCCCGATATCAAGATACGCGAAAGAGGGGTAGAATTGGACTTGGGCGTGCAGTGGCTAAGAGCCAAAAAAGCAGGAGATTTTGCATGGCAAACCTCTTTTAACATTACGCATAGCAGAAATATTGTAACGAGTACAGGCGGGTTAAGCCCCGATATTTTGGCGGGTAATCTGCCTACGGTGGTGCGAATTGTGGAGGGCTACCCCATAGGAACAGCATTTGTGGCGAAGTCTGTGGGGGTGGACAAACAGTCTGGCGTGGAGCAAATAGAAAACCCCGCCACAGGGCAACCCGAAGGCATTACATTGGCAAAAAGTACGGCGTACCGCCAAGCTATGGGCAACCCTATTCCAGATTTTTATGGCGGATTGAACAACAGTTGGCAGTTGAAAGGGTTGGAAATCAATGTATTGTTTAGTTTTGTGTATGGCAATACGATTTATGATGACGCAGCCCGTTACCAATTAGGAGCAGTGGGGCAGTGGAATCAACGCAGCGAAATACTGAACCGTTGGCAAAGCCCTGTGGAGGTAGGAGATGGCAAAACACCCCGTTTGTCGTTGGACTATGGCGGTGTGTTGGGTGGGGCATTGCCTACCAGCCGTTTCTTGTTTGACGGTTCTTTTGTGCGGTTGAGAACGGTGTCGGTGGCGTATAATTTGCCAAAAAGTATTTGCCAAAAAATAAAATTGAGCAACGCCAAAGTGTATGTCATGGCTCATAACCTCATGACTTTTTCGGCATATAAGGGCTGGGACGCAGAGGTTTTGCGGGCTTCTTTCAGTGCTACCGAAACAAATTTGGCTTCGCAAGCACCGTTTTTAGCCACACCACAGGCAAAAATGTGGGCGGTAGGCTTGCAGTTAGATTTGTAAAAAACTATTTAATCTGCTTCCGTGGTTCTTACGAATTTCAGAGGCTATTTTTCCCAAAGAATCGGCTAAGGCGTACCTATGCAAATCTCGAATCTCGGTAAAACTTTGATAAATTGCCTAAACCTTGAGCATAGTACAGTGAGGTAGGGCGTACTCATAAAGCCAAGTATGCCCATAGAGCTAAAACTTATGAAGTTTTTGAGAAATTATAAAATAAAATCTAAAAAAGGTAAAGTAATGCGTGAACTTGGGTTTAAAATGATAGTAATGTAGGTTTTTGGAAGAGTGTTGGTAAATTGTTATTGTTATTGGTAGGACAAAAATAACAACAAAAATGTATTTAAAAATATTTATGTAACTTTTTAGATATAAATTTCTTATATTATTAAATATCAACCTATAAGGTTTTATAGTGTCGTGCTATGAATTGTTATACGTAGTCTTCAAGAAGCTCTATAAAGATGACATCTTTCTAAAAGATGTCATCTTTATAGAGCTTCTTGAAGACAATCAAACTTATTTC
>CANGYA010000177.1 GCA_947457925.1 Cytophagales bacterium
AATTTTATGAAGAAGCTGTATTGTATGTGCAAAATCACCCTTACCAAGATAACAAAAGTATCGTTAATTCATCTGTAATTTCGGCAGTTAGAGGGCAGTATGGTAACTATCATCTTACCACAAAAACAGAGGGCAGTTTGTTGTGGATTAACCCTTTGATGTCTTTGTTATGGTGTTTTGAATTAGAAAAAGTGGCAAATGAAAATTTACTGTTGCCTCTTATTGCTAAAACAAATGAATTTGGCGAAACAATAAGTATTTACAATCAACTTCAAAAAGAACTGAATTTGAGATAAATTTGAATAAAATAATATCCCCCATGAAAAAAGTTTTAGTCTTAGATAATTACGATTCATTTACCTATAATCTGGTACACTTACTCAAAGAATTAGGGGCAGAGGTACTTGTTCGCCGAAACGACCAAATCACCTTAGAGGAAGTCAATGAGTTTGAAAAAATTTTGTTGTCCCCTGGTCCGGGAGTGCCTTCGGAGGCGGGTATCATGCCTGAATTGATAAAAAAATATGCCCCTACCAAAAGTATTTTTGGGGTTTGTTTAGGGCATCAAGCCATTGGCGAGGCTTTTGGTTGTGAGTTGCAAAATATGCCCGATGTCTATCATGGTGTAGCTCATACGATTACGGTTCGGCAAAAGGATTGGTTTTTTGACCAAATTCCCACTTCTTTTTTGGCGTGTCGTTACCATTCTTGGACAGTGCTGCCACCACCCGCCAACAGTCCTATAGAAGTATTGGCAACAGACGAGAACGGACAAGTCATGGCGTTGCGTCATGCTCAATACAATGTGCGAGGTGTGCAGTTTCACCCCGAATCTATCCTCACGCAATACGGCAAAGAAATGCTGCAAAATTGGTTAAGTAACTAACGAATGTAAGTTGTGTAGTAGCTACTGTAGAACGGACTTTAGTCCGTTTTAGAGTAATAAAGTAGGATTTTTTATCCAAAAACATACTTTTTTTAGCTAAATACGTGAGGAAACGGACTAAAGTCCGTTCTACAGGTACTATGCGACTTACATATTCATCAAATCTTCATACGCAGGTAGTTCGTAGGGCAAGTATTCGGTTACGTCTTTGCCGTATTTGTGAATATCTCTGATGAGGCTCGAACTAATGTACGCAAACTGTGGCGAAGTAATTAAAAAGACCGTATCCAATTCTTTATTGACGTGCCTATTGGCTTGGGCAATGCTGTTTTCATATTCAAAGTCGGTGGTGTTACGCAGCCCCCGCAACAGATAATTTGCCCCTATTTTTTGGGCAAATACTGCCGTTAGTCCTACGAATGTTTCTACCCTTACATTGTCATACGGCTTAAAAACTTCATTGATTTGTTCTATCATCAAACTGATAGGGCAGTACCGTTGTTTTTGGCTGTTATGCCCGATACCAATGACCACCTCGTCGAAAAGTAGCCTACCTCTCAATACAATGTCTTCGTGTCCTCTTGTAAAAGGGTCAAAAGAACCGGGAAATATCGCAATTTTTTTGTGCATAGCGACAAGTTGTTAAAAAGGAAATAGATGAGTATTCAAATAGCTGATAGAAGCAATAGTAGGGTTGCTAAGATTACTTCTTTGCATTGTTTTCCAAATAATAAGATTTTCTCTCGTATTTCAAATAAAATAGTTGCAAAAAAACTTTGTTTGCGTACTGAAATTTCTATTTTTACAAATCACTAAGTTATCACAAGGGTAGGGATAATTTCCCTCACTTTGCTGCAATGCACTCATTTTTGGGTTATTTGCATTATTTAATTTCTATAACCACAAACACAACCCTATTTTTATGAATCGTGAAATCCACGCTTGGCACAGTCCTGCTCTTAACAAACACATGGAAGTAGCCGTTTACGGTCATTATGGCTTTGCCCTTTTGATGTTACCCACTGCTGCTGCCGACTATTTGGAGTATGAAAGATTTTTGATGATAGATGCTTTGTCTAAGCACATCAACGCAGGCAAAATTAAGGTTTATTCTATTAACAGTATTAATTCAGAAAGCTGGTTGAATAGAAACATGAACCCTCGTCACAAGATTATCCGCCACCAACAATTTAATGATTACGTTTACAATGAAGTAGTACCATTCATTCACCATAGCTCTAATGGCTTAGTGCCAATTATTACTACAGGTGCTTCGTTTGGTGCTTTGCACGCAGCGAATTTGTATTTCCGCCGTCCCGATATTTTTGCGGGAACTATTGCCATGAGTGGCGTTTACAATTTGGCTTCGTATTCAGACGGCTATTTTGATGAAGATTGCTACTTCAACTCGCCAGAACACTATATCCCGAATTTGAATGACGATTTCTTCTTGCCACGTTTGCGTCAAGCTAATCACATTCATATTCTTACAGGTAGTGGTGCGTATGAAGCTCCAGATGCTTCTCGTCGTTTCTCTGCTTTGTTGCAACGCAAAGGGATTCCGCATGAACTAGACGTTTGGGGTTATGACGTACCGCATGACTGGGTTACGTGGCGTGCTATGTTGCCTTATTATATTGAAACAAGATTCTAAGTTTTTTTATCTTTTAATTATACTAACCCCTATAAAGTTTTAAAACCTTTATAGGGGTAAATAACTTATTATACTATATTTTATACAGCTATGCAAATTGATAATGACTACTTACCTCAACGCCAAGAGGCTCTTCAAACCAAAGTATGGATAGAAGCACAACTCAATAAATTTGATAATATTTTACGGGCAAATTATGATAAGTCCTTAGAAGATTTTTGTGAGGTAATCATTACAGCTATAGCCCAAGAATTACAAGCCCTTAAAGCTATTTTTTATGTGATAGAGGCGAATCATCTTCGCCCTATGGCGGGGTATTCTTGTAATGTAGGAGATTTAAGTAACCAAACTATTCAATTAGGAGCTGGCTTAGTAGGACAGGCAGCTAAATCCAAAGAAATTATTTATTTACAACACTTATCACAACAAAGTTTTTATACTACCACAGCAAGTGGTGAGCTATATGCACAAGCATTGGTCGTATTGCCATTGGTATTTAATACAAATAGTTATGGGGTCATAGAATTGTTATTCATAGAAGATTTGCCAGAAAGAAGCTATGAACTACTCAAAAGATTGGCTAATAACATAGCCACAATGTTACAAAGTATCTTATCTAATGCTCACACAAAGAGTTTATTAGAGGCTTCATTGTTGCAAACGAAGATGTTGAAAGAAAAAGAAAAAGAATTACAAAGGTTGTTGGACAAAGTGAATAAGGACAAAGAATTCATGGAAACTAATAACCTAAGTTTAGCAGAACAAATAAGTATAACTGAAAGGTTACAACAAGAATTAGCAACTCGTACCAATATCATTAACCAAGTAGCTATTGTAACAGAAACAGATATTTATGGCACGATTACGTATGTCAATGACAAATTTTGTGAAATATCGAAATATACAGCCGAAGAATTGATAGGGAAACCGCACAACATTATACGCCACCCCGATAACCCGCCGTCTTTGTTCAAAGAAATGTGGGATACTATTAAAGCAGGCAACGTATTTTATGCTACTTATAGGAATAGAGCAAAAGATGGCACTACCTACTGGGTAGAGGCGATGATAGCCCCTATTATGAATGAAAATAAGGAAATTGTTAAATACGTGGGTGTAAGATTTGATGTAACAGAAAAAATTAATAGAGAATTAGCACAAGAAGAATTTTTATTGGAAATACAGCAACAAAAAGAGGCTTTATTGGCTTCAGAAGAAGAACTCCGCCAAAATTTGGAGGAATTGCAAACGACCCAAGAGCAACTCGTTACGTCAAAAGACCTTTTTGAAAACAAGCAAAAGCAATTACAACGTTTCTTAAATTCTATACCTAGTTATCTTTATGAAGCCGAGTTGGACTTGGCAACCCAAGTTTTTCATACTCGCCTGAACAACAAAGCAGGTGAAGAAATCTATGGTATTTCACAAACAGAATTAGAGCAAAATGGAGGCAGTATTTTCCGAGTAATTTTACCCGAAGATGTTGCTATCTTGCAAAATGCTGTAGTAGCAGCTATCAACACACAACAAACCCAACAAGTGGAGTACCGTATCAAGAAAGGGGAAGAAATACGCTGGTTACAAGGGACAATGTTGCCTAATATGACAAATAGTAATACTGTCTTATTTACAGGTGTGGTACAAGATATTACAGCGTATAAAATAGCAGAGCAGAAAATTAAAGAGCAACACGAAATATTGCTTGCCTCCGAAGCAAACCTTCGCCAAAATTTCGAGGAATTGCAGGCTACCCAAGAATTATTGGCTACGACCAACCAAGAATTAATTTTTAAATATAGTTTCCAGCAAGCTATTTTGGCTAACGCAGATGTCATTATCATTAGTACAGATATAAATGGCACAATTACAAGTTTTAACAAAAAAGCAGAACAATTATTAGGTTATACAGCCGAAGAGGTTGTGAACAAGACATCGCCAGCTATTTTTCATAACCTCGATGAAATAGTAGCAAGAGCCAAAGAATTGACGCAAGAACTTGGTCAGGAAGTACCAATAGGCTTTGATGTTTTTGTGGTTAAGTCTAATTTAGGTTTACCTAATACTTATGAATGGACTTACAACGGAAAAAATGGCGAAAAATATACTATAGAACTCACCGTTTCTTCATTAAAAGATAAAGAGGGAAGTGTTTTTGGTTATTTGGGTATAGGTACGGACATTACAGCTAAAAAAGTAGCAGAGCAGCAAAGAGTCTTGTTGCAAAAGTTAGTAAATAATACAAGTGATGCGATACAGGCTTGTTCGGAAGATGGGCGGTTTGTGTATATGAATACGGTGGCTGCACAACGATTTGGGATTCGTGCAGAAGACTGTAGTAACTATTTTGTCAAAGATTTAGAGGCAGTTTTTGCCGAAGAAGGAAGTTGGGAGGCTCATGTAGCAGAACTCAAAGCACTGAAAAGTCTTGTTGTAGAAAGTGCCAACACAAATCAACAAACAGGCGAAACTGTATTTGTAGAGGTGTCTGTGCAGTACATAGAAATAGACGAACAAGGTTTCATGGTAGCTACCTCCCGCAATGTTACAGAACGGAAAAATCAAGAGCAACTCATTAAGCAACAAAATGAAGCCTTGTTAGCTTCTGAAGAAGAACTCCGCCAAAACTTGGAGGAATTACAAGCTACTCAAGAAAAACTAATCACTTTACAAGAAGAAGAACGAAAAGCCAATGAAGTCTTCAAGGCTTTGTTTGAATATTCAAGTAACCCACATTTATTGTTTGATGAAACGGGTATTATAGACTGTAACAATGCCACTATTCAGTTATTAGGTTATCAATCTAAAATAGAAATCCTCAAACTGCACCCCGCCAAATTATCACCAGAAAAGCAGCCAGACGGCAGACTTTCAGGCGAAAAGGCACAAGAAATGGACAGAATAGCCCATGAAAAAGGTTTTCATCGTTTTGAATGGATACACCGCAAGGCAGACAGTACGGATTTTCCTGTAGAAGTAACCCTGAACCCTATTCAACTGAACGGTAAAGATGTATTGTTAGTAGTTTGGCATGACCTCACAGAACGTAAAAAAGCAGAGGCGGAAATTCGCCAACTGTCTTTGGTAGCATCTAAAACGAATAGTGCCGTAGTCATTACAGACAAGCAGGGCTTAGTTACATGGGTAAATAACGCATTTACAAGTATTTCGGGCTATAAATTGGAGGGGGTAATTGGTAAAAAACCCGGGAGCATCTTACAAGGTAAAGACACTCACCCCGAACATATCCAAAAGATTAGGCAAGGCTTAGCCAGTAAAAAGCCTTTTATTCAAGAAATCTTGAACTATCATAAAAACGGTACACCTTATTGGTTGTCTGTGAGCATCACGCCTATTTTAGATGAAAATGGTGAAATTGAGCAGTTTATTGGTATAGAAACGGACATCACCTTATTGAAAGAACAAGAGGCTGCCATTCAGATTCAAAATGAGGCATTATTGGCTTCGGAAGAAGAACTCCGCCAAAATTTGGAGGAGCTACAAACGACCCAAGAGAACTTACAAAAACAAAAAACAGCCTTAGAAGATGCCCTACAAGAGTTACACAATGCACAAGGACACTTGATTCAGGCAGAAAAAATGGCTACATTGGGGCAGTTGGTTGCAAGTATTGCCCATGAAATTAATACGCCTTTGGGAGCTATTCGGTCTTCTGCGGGCAATGCAGCCACTGTTTTGCAAGACACTCTGCCAAGTTTGCCCAAATTTTTCCGCCAACTTTCAGAAGAACAAGTAACCTTGTTCCAAGATTTTTTGACTGTCATAGCCCGACAAAACAACTTGCTGTCTGCCAAAGAAGAAAGACAAATTCGCCGACAACTAAGCAGAGAATTAGAGGAGCAAAACATACCAGATGCCAGCGAAGTAGCCGAAATGTTGGTAGAAATGGGTATGTATGAAAATTTGACTGCCTTTATGCCTTTATTACATGACCTTACGATTGTGAAAATGGCTCATCAACTTTCGGGCATTAATCGCAGCAATGCGACCATTAACACTGCCACTGATAGGGCTTCAAAGGTAGTTTTTGCTCTCAAAAACTTTGCACGCCAAGACCACAGTGGACAAAAAGCTGTAGCAAATCTGAACAATGGCTTGGAAACAGTATTGACTTTGTACCAAAACCAACTGAAACAAGGCATAGATGTAATGCGTGAATATGACGATTTGCCCGAAATATTGTGTTACCCTGACGAGTTGATACAAGTGTGGACAAATTTGGTGCATAATGCTATTCAAGCAATGCACCACCAAGGTACGTTGCTCATTAAAACAAAACTACAAGCCAATACGATTGTGGTAAGTGTTACAGATTCTGGAGATGGTATTTCTGATGACATCAAAGATAAGATTTTTAATGCCTTTTTCACCACCAAAAAAGCAGGAGAGGGTAGTGGCTTAGGCTTAGATATTGTCAAAAAAATTATAGATAAACACAAGGGAAAAATCTACTTTGAAACGGAAATAGGCAAAGGCACTACGTTTTTTGTAGAAATACCTGTACTTTTAGAAGGACAAGACAATTAATGGCAAGTTTTGATACGACACTTCCTATGCCTTTGCTTTACCACAGCCTAAAGCATCATGCCTCTGTGCTGCAACAACAGATTGCACAGTGGCAAAGTGCAGGTGAAGCTGGTTGGCAAAATTGCTTGCTGGAGTTAAAAACTATCGGACATTCACAATTAGACTTGTATGTGGGGCAGCTAAGTGCAGCAGCAGTAGGAACAGAAATTTTGTATCAACTACAAACATTAGCTTGCCAAGAGGCAGTAACTTACCAAAGTTGGTTAGCTTTACAATCTGGTTATCAACAACTTACAATTTTGGACAACAGCACTTGGACATTGCGTTGGGGCGAAATTCCGCACCGTTTTGTGCATATTCACCCAAGCCGACACGCCACCAATACGCAACGCATAGATGCCTATACCCTGCAAACAGTCATAGCCACAAAAGTTTATCAAACCGTATTTGAACAGCAAAATGTGGCTTTATTAACTATTGTAAATACAGTGCGGAAAAATTTTTTACAACTTTCGCCCATTCAAAAACTACACGAAGGGCAAGGGATAGCCAAATGGTTATACCAATTATAAGTAGTATTTAGTTCGATGCGTAAAGATGTCATCTTTTGTAAAAACAGTAAACCTACAAGATTTTACACTCGTAAAAAGATGACATCTTTGAATTATGTTGATTTATAATTGGTATTAAATTTTTTATAAACTCATAAGTCCACAAAAAGAACCACCTATCAATAAACCCACCGCACCTGTTAAGAAAAAAGCCTTGCCTAAATCTTTGTTTCCAAAAATAAACACACCTATACCTGCCAAAAGATTGAAAATGACCAAGATAATGGGCAAAAAGAGAAATGTAATTACGCCATAACCAGACTTGTCTGTAGCAGTGATGACGGCACAAATGAAACAGTAGATAAGCGTAATGGCAAGATTGTATAAGATAATAGTCTTGGTTTTGCTCATAGATTGAAAAATAAAAAATACGATTGGTTCAAAAGCACTTATAGGAAGTGCATAGAGGTAACTTGTAAATGGCATACAACTAACAGTTTTCAATAAACTGTTAGTTGTGTAGTAGTAATTGCCTTATAGCTCTACTTGGGTTTTATTCTTTTTAAACCACCAATACACAGGAATCCCCAACAGCACAATGCCCAAGCCCGTCCAAGTATATTCAGGTTTGTAAATCAACAAGACAATATTAAAAGTTAGCGTAAGCAAAATATACAAAGCAGGTAAGTACGGATACAAAAAGGCTTTGTAGGGGCGTGGCACATCAGGCATTTTTTTACGCAAAATAAAAATCCCGCCAATGGTCAAGATGTAAAACAGCACCACTGCAAACATGACATAATCTAACAAATTGCCGTAACTGCCCGACAAACACAACAACGAAGCCCAAACACACTGTAACAATAAGGCATTGGCAGGTACACCTTTGTCATTGAGTTGTGCCATTGGTTTGAAAAACAAGCCGTCTTTCGCAATGGCATAATAGACTCTTGCCCCCGACAAAATACAGCCGTTGTTACACCCAAAAGTCGAAATCATTATCAAAATGGCAATGGCAATAGTGGCAGAACCTCCGCCCAAAATTTCGGCTACAGCTACAGCTACTCTGTCGTTAGTCGCAAACTGAATACCTCTTTCTACTACAGTTTGTCCTTCGGGGCTGCCTTTAAGGGGTAAAATCAACAAATACACCCAGTTTACTAACAAGTACAAGCCTGTAACCAAGCCTGTGCCTATGGCTAAACTCAAGGGAATGGTTCTTTTAGGGTTTACTACCTCGTCCCCCGCAAAAGTAATATTGTTCCACGCATCACTTGAAAACAAAGAGCCTACCATTGCTACGCCCAACATCGGGACTATTGCCCAACCTGTAATTTCGTGGGGAACAAGGCTACCATTTTCGGGCAAAAGTTGCACTGCGTCCCACATTGCCGTAAAATTATTAGTCGTAGGCGAGGCACTAAAAGCAACATAGAAACCAAAGGCAATTAAGCCAAACAAAGCTACTATTTTGGTACTACCAAAGATATTTTGGATAAAAGCCCCATTTTTTACGCCACTCATATTAATAAAAGTGAGTAAAATAATGCTTGCAATGGCTAAAACTTGTACGGTAGAAATTTTAAGGCTACCGAGTTGTAGTAAAATATTTTGTTCACTGAAAAACGGAAACAGCACCCCCGTAAATTTGGCAAAAGCCACCGCCACCGCAGCTATAGTTCCCGACTGAATGACCAAAAACAGTGTCCAACCGTACATAAACGCCACCATAGGACTGTAGGCTTCTCGCAAAAAGACGTATTGTCCGCCAGATTTAGGCATCATACCCGCCAATTCACCGTAACTCAATGCCCCCGCCATCGTGATTAGCCCTGTCAATAGCCACGCCAACAGCAAATAGCCCGCAGAGCCTGTGTGTCGTGCTATATCGGCACTGACAATGAAAATCCCAGAGCCTATCATTGTGCCAGCCACCAACATAACGGCATCATAGAGGCGAATTTCTTTTTTAAAGTTGTTTTCAGACATTTTTTAATAAACGATAAATGTGTGATGTAGCATAGCCTTTAGGCTGTGTATTGCTCTTAATGGTAAGTTAGTGGTTAATTCCTATTCTTTTCAGCCCTTCTTTTTTGCTTAAAGGCGAAAGTGGCGTATTTTGTATGAAATTCCAAACGGCAGTAGGGTTTGTTTTGCTGTATTCTCGCAACGCCCAACCTATAGCTTTGCGAATAAAAAAGTCCTTTTCGTCTTTACCAATCTTAATGTACTCAAAAAGCCGTTCTTCATTCGTTGCCTTTTTCCATTTGAGTTGGTGCAAAAGGGCAGTTCTTCGCAGCCAAAGGTTGTCGTGTTGTATCCAACGCAGCGTAATTTCGCCTATTTGTGTGTCTGTGTAGTATTTTTGCAAATTTGCACCTACTGTTTTCGTGGCTATCAAATCTACGGTATCCCACCAAGAACGGTGTGTTATCATCATTTCGGCAGTGTCCAAGTAGTGAGGGATATTTTTGAGGGCAAATTTGGCGTAAATTTCCATACCTACATATTGGTATTCACGATAGGGCTGTTGCCACAAATACTGTATCAAGGTGTGCAAATCTTTGGCGGGAGGCAAACCATATTGTTTCAAAAAATCTTTGAGTACGGCGTTGCGTGCAGGTGTTTTAACACCCAAAAACTCAAAATGATTTTTCATGTATTTTTTCATAGGCACTGCGTCGTTGGGGTTTGCCAAAACTTGCAGAGCCTCTAAAAGTGGTTGGATATAGGCAGACATACAAAATTGTTGAGTGATTATATAGACATGATTAAAATTTTGTAGCATAGACTTTAGTCTGTGCTTAAATAGTTGATTAGGAAGATATTAAACCACAGACTAAAGTCTATGTTACAAAACTTGCATAGCCTCTTAGTTAAACAGTATTTTTAGTTTTGCTCTATCGTAGGATTCGCATTGATTTCAGACAAAGGTAGTTTTAACAAATGTCTTTTGTCATTAAAAGGAATATTGCGAATAGCTTTTTTCTGACGGCGTAATTCGTGATAACGATTGCCTTCAAAAGCTAATTCTATTCGTCTTTCTTCTTGGATAAATTCTAATAAAATTTCATCATTAGACACCGCATTGTCTTCTATACCTTCTGCTATTTTCCGCAAAACATTCATCTCTCTACGGGCAGCAAATACATCTATTTTTTTAGCTTGCAAACCAGCTTCTGCTCTTATTAAATACATTTCTGCTAATCTTAGGTAAGGCAAATTTGTATTACCATTGGCTTTGTTAAACTTAGTGGTATAAGGCAAAGTAGCATCTGTACCAAAAAATAATAACCAACGGTTGCCTGCTCTTGAGGTGTTATTGCGAATAGCTGTTACAAATTCTTCTGCAACAGGTAAAATAATTTTTTCTTTATTATTATCAAAATA
>CANGYA010000178.1 GCA_947457925.1 Cytophagales bacterium
GCTCCATCGACCACTATGTTATTCGTTGCAAGTGGCGTATTGTCGCCTACCTGTACTACAATTTGTGTGGGGCTGTAATACCAGATACGGCGAACAGCTATACCACCTACAGTTACTACACTACCCGCCGTAAAACCTGTACCTGTGATGGTGATGCGAGTATCGGTGCCACCTGAGGTGGGAGCACTACTAATAATGCTAATAGCAGGTGTGATATTGGCTGTTAAGCCTATGGGTTGAGAAACAGTGTAGTTAGTGGCTGCACTTCCAGCTAAAGTATAACCCGTAACTGTTACTGGTTTATTATTTCCAACTGTTGCATTATTGAAAGTAGCTGTAACAATGCCACTCAAAGTAACATTACCATTGTCAATAGTTTCTACACCAACTAAAGTAGCTGTACCAGACAAGGTAGCTGTATTGTTGCCATCAAATGGTTTATTATTGGCTGTTAAACCTGTGATAGTCAAACCCTTGGCGGTAACTGTACTATTTGGCATTGACACGTTGACATTGGTAGCACCCGAACTTGACAACACAATATTGCCACTGTATGGACTACCTGCTACGGTTGCTGTTGCTTTCAAACGAATATAAACAGGGGTAGAGGCAATAGTTCCCGCAGCACCAACAGTTACTGTATTGCTAAAAGTTGAGTTGTTTAAGGAAACTTCAAAATTGGTATTGGGTGGCGTTACCAAAATTCCTGCGGTCATATTTGCACCGGATACGTTGAATGTGGTGCTGCTTGATACCGTGCCGTAGGTGGTATTGACTGCCGAAGGTGTGCCTGTGGTGGAAATAGTAGTAGAAGCAGGAGTCTGAATTAAACGAAAATTATCAATAGCTAATTCTTCGGCAGCAGCACCATTAGCAAAACAGTTAAATCTAATGTCTAAGGTAGTTCCTGTTCCTATGATGTTAGCTGTAAACTCTTGAAAGGCATAACTAAGGGCTGTTCCATCACCTATCAAATCATTGTTGGTGTCTAAAGATAAAGTGTTTGTGCTACCTGTGGCTGCTGTTGCATAAAAGGCAATGAGTTTAGTCCAGCCCCCCTCCGTCTATTCTGTACTCTACCATAGAAAAATCTTGTGAAGTACCAAAAGCAAGGGTTTCCCAAGTTCCTCCAATATTTCCTTGTGCAGCAAATAACCCTTTAAAGGAAATATTACTTCGCCCTGCAATGTTAATACCCGACCATGTTACTTGTTGGTTGGCAGATTGAGCAGCTGCAGTACATGAAGTACCCAAATCTATATCCTCACCTGCCCAGAATTTTGTTCCTTGTACGTTGGTGTAAGGTCCTGCTTGAAGGGCTAAGTCAGCATTGGCTGCCCTACGAAAATAAGCCGTAGCTGGTGTGGTCCACCACAAGTAAATCCTCCTGTGGGAGTTCTTGTGCCAATGCTTGGCGAATCTCTGTCTTCAAAAAGGTCTGTCCAGAAGGTTGATGGCGAACTTGCTTCTTGTAAGCTAAACGCAATGTGAATATAGCAACAATGCCCTGTGGCTGTTCGGCTCATTGCCACACTGGCTGCCCCTGCTTTGGTGCTAATGCTATAAAAACCAAAGCCCGAAGGAACAGCAAAAGCTGTAAAAGTGGTTAAAGTTTGCCCTCCACCTGCGGTTGGTATGGGTGTATTTACTGAGTGAAAACTGTCATAAAAATCAAATACCAAATCACTTGCTTGACTTGGTACGTTCAAGGTACTGGTTGTTGAGTTAGCGAAAGCTGTTTGTAAGCCCGAAGTTGGTGTAGTTTGGTTTACATTTTGATAGACCGAAGCAGATACGATTTTGGTTGTATTGCCACCATTGGCATTGTTTGCCACCACATTTCCAACTGTTGCACTGCCACTTGTGCCTAATGCTAATACAAATATTGCATCACTGGCTGTAGCTCCATCATTTACCTCACTAATTTTTGTCATTGGAGTTCCTCCAAAGGTAGCAGATGCAGGCGTAATTGAGGCTGCATCAGAAAAAGTAACAACCAGCAACCTATTAGTTCCCGCAGGTGCAGAGAAACTTGTGAGGGTAGTTGTGCCATTGGCAGAGGTGGCAGTGCCTAAGGCAGCTACCTGCCCATAGCTTTGGTGTACTATAAAACTCAATGCCATCAGGCAGAGTAGCAGCAGTTTTTGTTTGAGATAATTTTTCATGGATTAACTTTGTTCAGTAAGCAGAGAAATTGATACAGAATATGGGGGTAGCTATTTAGAATTGTACTTGTTCATTATAAAACAATAACGTAAAAAATTACCATTTGTAGCTTATTGTTTAACAATTAGTTATCTAAATAAATGGACATTAAAGTATATTAGCCTTCAGGCGAATAGTTTGATAGTCAATGTATTCGCCTAAAGGCAAATATACTTTTACTTTGTCTTATTACTTATCAATCCTAAACAACTGTATTGTCAAAGAGTTATTAAACAAATAAGCTATTTTTACAACAGATACAAGACAAATATATGAAATATTTCTTAAAGAATAGTTACTTTAGTATTAACAAAGTATAAACAGCCCCGGAAGTGTATGATACTTTCTGAAGGTAGTTGTGCATTGTTTTAACACACATAAAAGTATTGTAAACTGCTTACAATTTTCTTTAATCTTTCAATTCAGACAATTTCGTAACCTCCATTTCTGTAAACTTGCGACCAATTCTATTGACAAAAGCCCCTAAGACAATCACACTGATTAAGATGTCTAACAAAATACCTGTATTGACCATCATCGGCATTTCGCTGCCAATAGCCAAAGACAAAAGGAAAATACCGTTTTCTATGATTAAATAACCAATCAAATGACTAATAACTTCTCTATGTGTCATAATCAAAACAAAACCTGTGAAAATAGAAGCCATAGACACCGTAAAATACTTGATTTTCAGTTGGCTACTTGGCAAGGCAGAGGCAAAAATAAAGAACAAAATAATAGCCACAGACACCATAATAAGTATGTAAAACAGTGGAATAGTGGTGTTTACCGTTTTAGCAATTTTATTAGTTTCTACAATTTGCTTCAGGTAATAAGGAATAATCAAAGCCTTGAACAAAAGAGTCTCTGCCAAAATGAAGGCAAGGTTCGCAAAATCAATATGTTTGAGTTCTAACAAAGCAATACTGAATAACAGTATGCCCTGAAAAATTAATAGCCGAGTATGTGTAGCTACTCTTTCGGCAACAGACAAATACACCAACGTAACCGCAAAGGCGACAATAAAAAGGTTAATTAACATAACAAAAAAGTTTAGCTTTACCCAAATAAACCGCGAAAAATGGCTATTTACTACCATTTTTCCTTATAACTAACTTAATTTAGGGCTTTGTGAGAATAAATCAAAAAAAATGTTGGACAATATACACTACTTTTCTACTTTCACTTTCTCAAACTAACACACATGGAAAATCTTTTGATGGCAATAGACATTGGCAATTCGGATATTGTCATTGGTATTTTTGAAGAGGCTACTTGCCAGCACATTTTTCGCACACCTACCTCCCACCAAAAAACAGCAGTGGATTACAGTATGCTCATTCGCAGTTATTTGTTAGAAGAAGGCATTAAGTTGGCTGCCATTCAACAAGCCGTTTTGAGTAGTGTCGTGCCTGCCCTCACGCCTACATGGTTGCAAGTGCTAAGCACCTTATTGCATTTTCCGCCTGTGGTAGTTAGTCCAGAAATTTACCCTTATTTGCCCATTAAACCTGTGAATACCAAAGAGATAGGGGCAGATTTAGTAGCCAATGCCACCGCAGCCTATACCAAATACCGCAAAGCCTGTTTAGTAGTTGATTTCGGTACGGCTCTTACTTTTACCACCGTTGCCCAAGACGGTACTTTGATAGGCGTAGCCATAGCCCCAGGGTTAAAAACAGCCTTGAAGTCTTTGGTACAAAACACAGCCCAACTCCCCGAAGTGCCTTTGGTAGTGCCACAAACGGCATTGGGCAAAGATACTGTAGAGGCTTTACAAGCAGGAATTTTGTTAGGTTATACGGGCTTGGTCAAAGAGCTAATTCACCAAATCCATACAGAATTGGGTGAAAAATGCCCTGTCATAGCCACAGGAGGCTTATCTTTTGTGATGCAGCCTATCCAACATCTGTTTGATGAAATAGATGTGCAGCTTACTTTGAAAGGCTTGCAACTGATAGGGAGAACAGTTGTCAGTTATCAGTAAACAGCAATTAGTTTTTTATACACAACTATTTACTGTTCACTGATGACTATTTACTATTAAGTATGAGTAACTAATTAATTGATAGTATTGTACCACAGACTTTAGTCCAATGCTATTAAGCTAAGCAAGTAAAAAAATATTATTAATTATTTGATAATCAATAGAGTTTATGAATAATTTTTTGCTGTGGACGCATGAAAAAAGATGTTATTTTTCAAAAAAATGACATATTTATATAATTATTTATAAATATTTATTTTTTATTTTAAGTCCGTAGGACTGGCATATTTGTAGCAAAAGATTGAGTATCCTTCGTAAAAACCCCGTAGGGGTGATATATGAACCCACAATGGAATTGCCCTAACGGGGTTAAATTTATTTTCTTAGCTTAATAGCATTGGACTTTCGTCTGTAATCTCTTGATAATCAAAGACTCACAGACTAAAGTCTGTGGTATATTTATTTTTCCAATTACTTATGTAATTTTTAGCCCAAGAGTTCAATATTTTCTACCAAATGTTTAGGTGTGTTCATTGTTACTAATAAATGACCTTGTTGGTGTGCTTGAGCTTGCTCTTTTATTTGAGCTAATTTTTGAGCATCAATTGGGTGCTGTCCTTGAAAAACGCCAATATAATTAATATATTTTGTTAAAAGTTGGCTGCTATTTATGCGACTACTAAAGCTAATTTGGGCTGCATCAATTAAACCCTTTTTTACATTTTGATTGATTATATTCACTTGCTCAAAAGTAAATTGCCCTTCGCAAGCCACGCCTATTGTGCGTATGCGTTGTGATTGTTTAAGTTGAAATAAGTAATCTATAATACTGTTGTCTTGTAAATATAATTCAAAATGTGAGTGTATTATCAACTGGTCAATATAATCCGTTTGCAACTCCTTAAAACTAGTTTCTATGCTATGTTTAACTTCGCTTAGAGACATAATATTATAAGAAAAAGTAGTACCAGCTTGTTGCTGTACTTGTTTCAAGGCTACCTTACGTAAAAAGCCGTATTTTTTCACTAATCTACCCAACCACAATAGTCTTTTTTTCCAAAGAGGTAGATAAGAAACTATCCCAAATTTAGTAGCTATAAATACGTTTTTTCTTTGCTTTTTTACTGCCTCACCAATAATACTTTCGGCTTGTCCATACCCATAAGACCTTGCAGTATCTATATAGTTTACTCCGTGTTCTAATGCGGCAGCTATAGTTCTTTTAGCTTTATCCGTAGAAACAGAACCTCCAAACGTAGAACTACCCAAACCTAAACGGCTTGCTTGTATATAACCATAATTTATTCTATACATAAATTTTTATTAAAAAAATCTAATTTGTAAAAGTAACCTTTCCCCTTTTTGAGGTGCAATGGCTCTATGATAGCAAGAAGTATCCTCCAAAAAACCAGTACCAGCCTTACCTTCAATGGTTAGAACTTTATTAGTTTGATAATATGTGTTAATAGCCTCATCGTCCTTATTAGCTCTTCCCCATAACCAACTTAACGGTTTGTCTTTGTGCGAACCAAGCACCATTTCATGCGCACCAGAGTCTTTTGTACAATCTGTAAGATAGATATGTAAATAACAAAAATTCCACGAATGGACATCAAAGTGATACTTCACAGTTTGGCTCATTTGTAATCTTTCAGTTTCAGAAAAGTTTGCAACGAAACTCCAAAAAAGGCGAACATCTGCTTGAATATTTTGATAGCCCAAATACTTACGTGCTGCCTCTAATAACTTAGGGTCCTGTGCTATTTCAAAGAGTTCGGGTGGGTGTTCCTTGCTTTGTACCTCTGCCACCGCAACTTTGCCACTAGCTATTTTACCATCAATTACATCTTTGTAAAAAAAAGTGTCCAACGTATTGCCATCGAATCGCATCAAAGGGGCATTCTGAGCAAAAGTATATATTTTTTTCACAAGGTGATTAGGAAGATTAAAACCAAAACTTACTGCATCTTGCTTCAAATCGTTTACTACTTGTGTTGTATTTACATCAAACAAGCTATTAGAAGAAGAAGACGTAAGACTAACTGGTGAAATAGTACCTTTATAAAGAGAATAGGCTTTCCGAATAGTATAAAATCTTCCAAAAAAATAGGAAGGGTTAGCTACTAACTTTTTAATAATATGTAAAGGATTCATAAGTTATTTATGTATTAAAAATGACTAATGCAAATAATTTTATAGCCAAATAATAAGAATATTAATAAATTAGATGTTATACAAGTACAAAATTACCTGTAATTTTGAATAAGCTGCTCTTATTGAGCTTATGTTTTGTGCATATCAAAACATAACTTTGTATGTATAAACTATATGGTAAAAGTAATAAAAATTCAGACATTACTAACTACTTCACTTTTATTATTACACATTTTAGTAGTAGTCAAAAATGTATGATTATTTAGTTTAAGTATAAGTAACTAATTAATTGATAATATTGTACCACAGAGTTTAGTCTGTAATCTCTTGATAATCAAAGACTCACAGACTAAAGTCTGTGGTACAGTTATTTTTTCCAATTACTTATTGATAATCAATTATTTAATTATCATACATTTTTTACCACTAACTAATTTACTACTGACTAAAACTGTTTAGTTTTCAAACTGTGCAGCCCTTTTTTGCATGGCTGCCATGACAGCCTCTTGCAAGTCATTAGACAGAATCATTCCACTGTTCCATGTGGCTACATAGTTCAGTCCGTCTGTTACGCTGTGTTGTTCAGAGTAGTCCATTACTTGCTTTAAACCTCTTACGGTTAATGGAGATTTTTGGGCAATGAGCGTAGCTATTTTCTGTACTTCGGTCATCATCACCGTTTTGTCGGGGTAGGCAGTCGTAACCAAGCCAATGCGGTGAGCTTCTTTGCCCGAAACAGTTTTGGCTGTGTACGCCATTTCCCGCACCAAACCCGCAGGAATGATACGAGGGAGGCGTTGCAATACGCCCAAATCTGCCACCAGCCCCATGTCCACCTCTTTCAAACAAAAACCAGCATCTTCTGTGGCATAACGCATATCACAGGCAGCCACGATGTCCAATCCCCCACCGATACAGCCTCCATGTATGGCAGCTATCACAGGTTTTGCACATTCGGCTATGGCGTTGATACTTTGCTGCAAAGCAATGATGAATTGGCGGATTTTTTCTCTTTTACGCCCTTCACAAGCTACCGAAGCCTCTTGTTGTAGCTGCATCAATACCTGAATGTCTATACCACTACAAAAATGCTTGCCTTCGCCACTCAAAACAATTACTCTAACTCCTTCATTGTCATTGAGTTGTGTAAAAATACTTTTGAGTTCTTGCCATGCCGTAGTGTCTAAGGCATTGGCTTTGTTCGGATTATTAATGACCACTTGGGCTACATGGTCTTGCTCTGTTACCAAAAATCTTGTGTAAGTGGGTGTTTGCATATTTGAAATGTATTAATTGATACCTTATTTAAGCTAAATATTGGGACAAAATAAATGTACCACAGAATTTACTCCAATGTTATTAAGCTAAAGAATTGCTTTATAGTGCCATAGGCACGAAATATATCGTGCCTATGGCACTTAGAGGGAGTTGTTGCTATTTTTTACTGTAAATATGTCGTGCCTAATGGCACTTTTTTAAAACAACTAATTAATTATCAATTAGTTGCTTTAATTTTGCATACTTAGCTTAATAGCATTAGACTTTAGTCGGTGGTACAAAAATATATTTTTAATGTGTTGTCTTAGTAATATAGGCTGAAAACCGCAAAAAACTATTCGTAATTCGTAATTTAAAATTCGTAATTGCTACATATTTTCATCTGCCAAAGCCAAAATCGTTGCCATTTCGTCTGGCGTAACGGGCATGACAGACAGCCGAGATTGACGCAAGAGTGCCATTTGTTGCAAGGCATCTGTGGTTTTGATTTGTGCCAAAGTTATTGCTTTTTTGAGAGGTTTCAAAGGGGCTAAATCTACTACGACCCACTGCGTATCTTCGGTAGTGGGGTCTTGGTAGGCGGTACGAGTTACTTGGGCTATACCCACCACCGCAGGATTTTTTACACTGTGATAGTACAGCACAAGGTCGCCGACTTGCATATTTCTAAGGTTGTTGCGGGCTTGGTAGTTGCGTACTCCACTCCAAAAAGTGCCTCCTTCTGCCACAAAAGTATCCCAGCCATAGACATCAGGCTCAGATTTGACTAACCAGTAATTCATGATTAATAATATATAAATACAAAACAATAAACTCACTATTACGCAAATTTATTGTTTTTGAGTAGTAATTACATATAACTAAATCGAATAATACAGTTCATACAAAAAATAAAAATCACTTGATTGATTACTAATTGCTCTTGTGTAAAAGTTCTTTTAAGAAAGCAATTTCAGAAGACAATACTTGTATTGTATGATTTTTACTTTCTACTAATGTTTCCCATACCTTACGTTCATTTGTAAAATCATTGTGAGCTACATTCGTGATAGTAGGATTTTGATTATTATTGTTATTATAAATGTTCTGCACAGATAATTCATCTCTTAACAAGTCTTCTATACCTACTTCCAAAGTTTGTGCGATTTTTAGTAAATCATCTACTTTGATTTTGCTAATACCATTCTCAATGTCTGCATACGAAGACTGCGAAATACCCAAAGCATTTGCTATTGTTTTTGGGTTTTTGGCATTTTGAAACTAATATTCCTTATCAAAACAATTTTGTAACACCTGTAGCCAATGTAACACCCTTGATATGTTATGAATCAATATTTGGAGCTACGACTGCTCGTGCAGTCAATAAGGGAAGTGAATTATTGTTGCTAATGTTGAATGAAGGCTGGCATAAGAGTTTGGTAGGAGCTTCGCAATTTATGTACTACTCCTCTCTAAGAGCCATAGAGAATAGACGAGATGTAGTTCGTAGTTCTAACTATGGGTATTCGGGTTGTATCAACCAAAAGGGAGAGATAGTTAGTAGTTTTTCGGAAAGGACTGCTACTGCACTTACTTATACGGTCAAATTAAATACCTCCAAGACTTTTTATATGCAATATGGCGATTGGATAGGTAAGTTGGCGGGTTGGTGCTTAGTAGGTTTGTTTTTATATATCTGTTATAGGCTTTTATTCTCTCAATCATAATTTTTTATTCATTTATTTTAAATTTTATTCTATCAAAAAATGAAAAAAACAGTAAAATTGTTGGCTGTGCTTGTTGCATTGCTACTGAACTTGTGCGTAATTAGTCAAAGTATGGCGTGTTGTACGGCTGTGCCACCTAGTGGACCCGTAGTAACAACACCAGCCACTATTTCAACCTATTTTATATCTGGACAACCTAATACTGTATTTTGTAGTTGGGGTTCAGCACTCAACCAGTATCAGCCAAGTATTCAATACCTAATGACAGCAGGTTTTAGGGTAAAAGTATCTATACAAAGCCCAAGTTTAGGTTATTATTATTCTAAATGCTATTCTCAAACATCAGGTAATCTGAGTGAGATATATGGAAATAGCATAAGTAATTTTCCTGTACCTATATCTCACGCATATACAATCAATTACGAATTGTATTCGCCTTGTAGTGATTGTTCGGCAGGGGTACCGAGATATTTAAAATGGACAACTACAAAAAATTTCATTGCAGGAGAAGTTCCAAATATGGGTACAGCTTTCTATCCTTATTTTGAAAACGACCCATCTGCCTGCCAACTCAACACAATATACCCTTGTTATTAATCCTAAATTTAAGCCATGATACATAAACTTTTTTATTTCTCATTATTTATCGGTTTTGTTTCTTGTCAGAATCTCTCCGATTTAAGCAATACTTCTAAATTAGGAGTTACGACCATTAAGCGTGGTAATATAGAAACTGTACTACTGTCTAAAAATACATCTTATGCTAAATATCTTGAGCAAACTGATGGTAGCTTTGGAGTAAATATCCAAAAAACAGAGGGTAGTCCTTTTGCTTCTACAAGTTTTACTGCGACATTTGCTGATAATATTAATCATAGTGTTAATATTGATGGGCATGAATTTACCAAATTAGGTGAAAAACAATACGTTTTAAGTTCAGAAGCATCTATGGTAAATAATCCTACACAAGAAATGCAAGAAAATCGTACAAAAATTGCACAGGGGCTTTTTGGTAGGCAAATTTCCGTACAATTTGACGGCAAAGCTATTAGTTACTACTTACCTAAAGAGATTAATTTGGTAAGTTCCTTAACTAATCAAACTCTTGAAATGAGTAAGTTTAGGTTAAGTTGGAATGAAGACAAAAATAATACCAAAGGGGTAGTAGTTATTATTAAATGGGGTGGTGAGATGAGTAATGAAACTAATACAAATAGGTCTTCTTTTCAACAATCTAAATCTGTTATTGATATTGTAGAAGATAATGGTTTTTATGAAATAGGTGAACAGCAATTATCTTATTTCCCAGAAGGAGCTATACTTTCTATTCAAGTCTTAAGAGGTGAAGTAGATATTTTAAATACAGAAAAAGGCAATTATAAATTTATTTCCTATACTTCTGTTACTACTCCTGCTTTCATTTGGCGTAAAATAAATAAAAAATCTTAGTAAATTCTATTTTAGTGTCGTGCCGTAAATTGTTATACTTAGTATTCAAGAAGTTCTCTAAAGATGTCATCTTTTCAAAAGATGACATCTTTAGAGAACTTCTTGAATACTATCAACTTTTTTCTCTGAAAGAAATTAGTTTTGCTATAAGTTTTTAAAGC
>CANGYA010000179.1 GCA_947457925.1 Cytophagales bacterium
CATTTGATATTACAAATTGGTAAGCTCCTGCGAAATAATTATAGCACATTAAGCACTACGCACATACGTAAGCAGCCTCTTTTGTTTGACTTTCCCAAAAAAACTACGTATCAACTCCAATTTGAAGTACCACAAGGCTACATTGTGAGAAATTTAGAGGCCATTAACACACATAGCAGCTACCGCAATGCTTTGGGCGAAGGATTGAGTTTTCAGGCTCACTATGAATTAGAAGGAAATACGGTATTGATTACAATTACCGAAGACTTGAATATGCAGCTACTCCCCACCGAAGAATATAGAGCTTTTTACAAGGTGATAGAAGAAATACAAAGATTTAAAGATATAAAACTGGTAATCAATAAGTTATAGCCCACTACTAAAAGTGGAATCCTTGTGTAATTAAAGGTGCTACTGACACCACTTCTAAAAAATCACTTTGTAGCCGTAATGCGTTGGGGTGCGTATTGGTTACAGCTATTTTTTCTACTAAACCTGAATTTTTAATTTTTTCAACAGCTTGATTCGGAAAAATACCATGTGTGGCAATAACGAATAACTTGGCTGCTCCTGCATCTTTGTAGGCTTTGGCAGCTTGTAACAAAGAACCGCCAGTACGAATCATGTCGTCATACAAAACAACAGTTTTTCCTCTCACATCTGCATTTACACCTGTAACTTGCGTTTCACTGCCCGAAGTCCTGCGTTTATACACAAAAGCTGCCTCTACCTGCATATCATTTGCCAAAGATTCTACCCATTTGGCACGCCCTGCGTCTGTAGAAGCTAACACAAAGTGATTACCTGCCAATTTTTTGGCAATTTCCGTAATCACAGGTTTGGCGTATAGGTGATAACTACGCATATTTTCGCCAAAATAATGCGGGATACCTTCAGAATGTAGGTCTATTAACACTACTTCATTACCATACGAAGCTCTTGGAATAGATGAAAAAAGTTTGGCTCTTGTTTTGGCGGTAACTATTTCGCCTTGTTTTATGGCTCTTTCCATAGTCGAATAGCCGAAATAAGGTATAACTAAAGAGAGTTTTCTTGCTCCTAATTGCACCAAGCCATATGCCAAGTCATACAGTTCTAATGTTTCTGCATCAGACACTGTTCCACCTATTAATACAACATCTTGCTGTTGTACGTCTGTTTGGATACGGTAATATTTTTCACCATCTGGAAATGTTTTTCGTTCTATATGCCCCTCAAAGCCTTTGCTTGCGGCTAATATTTCTTTTTTAAGGTAATCGTATTGTGCGGTAGAAAAAATATACATATCAAATGTTGTGTTTGGTTTGTCTATGAATAAAAACTTAGATGGCAGACATTAAAGAGTAATCTTAAAGCCCATTACTAAGATATCATCTGTTTGGCGTGCTTTTTTCTTGTCTGGTTTCAATACCCATTCTTCTAAAGTCTGTTCTAATAAAGCATTTTGACTATCTAAAGATAAAGTATAGTTTTGGAATAATAAATTTCTAAAGTTTTTTGTCATAAACTTTCTTTCAGTTATCCCCCCAAATTGGTCTTGAAAACCATCAGAAAACAAATAGAATGTTAGTGTTGTAGGTTGATTTTCTTTTGCTTGAAATATACATTTCTGATATACTGCATTTACATTATGATGCCCTCCTATCGGAAAACGGTCTCCTTTGAGTTCCCAATAAAATACGGGTTGCGTAGAGGTTACATAGTCCTGCGAATGGTTTATCACTTTCATTGCTCCTGCTTGAATCAGCCCTTCATTTTCTTGAATAATGTAGATAGGATTTTGAGCAGCCGCAAACTCAATTTTACGGTCTATCGGGATAAAGACAGCTATAGTCATATCCATGCCGTCTTTGCTATCTGTGTCTTGTTGTCGCAGTGCCTTCATAATGGCTTTATTGAGAGCAGCTAATATTTGGTTAGCTTCAAAAGTATCTTTGCTTACAATAATATCATGCAGCAGGTTATTAGCTAACATACTCATAAATGCACCGGGTACACCATGCCCCGTACAATCTACAGCAGCTATAATTACCTTGTGTTGGTGCGTAATGGTGTCATAAACTCCTTCACACCAATAAAAATCTCCACTCACAATATCACGAGGCTTAAACAGCACAAAACTTTCTGGAACAAGTGTACTGATATGCTCTTGTGAAGGGAGCATAGCCGTTTGAATCCTTTTGGCATAATTAATACTTGCCGTAAGTTCGTGATTGATGTTCCTCATGACTTGCAAGGTGTCATCTAATTCATTTTCTATAATTGTACTATGCTCTAATACATTTTCATAGAGAATTTTTAGATTTTCGTACTCCTCTTGTAAGTCTTGATAGTCTTTATGAATGTCAGCAGGTTGCATGGAGAGTTTGTCTGATGATTGAAATACAAAGTTATTGGATAGAAATTTCTACTTCATTCCACAATTTGTTAAAGTTTTTGAGTGACTTTTCTTGCCAAGCAAATAATGCTGTACCCAAAATATTTAGCTTAGGATTTTGCCTTTTTTTAGTAGCCAATATAAACATACTTAGTGTAGTAATGCCCGAACTATTTAAAAAATTCAGTTTTGTCATATCTAAGGTCAGTTTATCACTTGCTTGTGTAGCTGCATCATTGAGAAAAACACTTACTTTATCATACTCCATGAGGTTAGCCAAACGCATAGACCCTTCAATAGTTACGGTTTGGTCTGCGGAATTATATTTTAAGATTGACTCGCCAGCTTTTAGTTCCATTGTTTCAATATTTTAGAAATGTGTTGCGAAAATACAAAGGTTTTTGAAGGTTTTATGAAAAAAGCATCAAAACAGTTTATTCTACACTCATATTGTAATAAGCATGGACAGAAACTCTATATACTTCTCCTTCAATCGGGGTTATCTTCGCAGATAATTGCAAAGAGTAATCTTTTTTAAGCATCAATAAACCTATACCAGAGTCCTTATCTCCTGCGTGTTTAGCCTCTATTTTATTCAAATAGAAATTATCTAATTCATCGTTATCAGAGTCTATAATTTTCTCCATACTTTTTTGAAAAGCCTCCATGTGCTTCTGGCTACAAATATTTTCTACCTCCATCTTAAGAATGGTATTGTAGAGTTTTAAAGAAATATCTATATCAGAATCTCTTTTAGTAGAGTATTTAGCAGCATTTTCTATCAACTCATTGAAAGTAGTAGAAATAAGGTTTTCGTTCAAATGATAGATTTCGTCTTGGGGGTTTCGGTAAAAATTGGCTATAAAATTAGCTACAGCCCCACAACGCCGCCAATACGTAACCATGTCTATGGGTTTTACCCGCAGATGTAGCTCTCCCTCCGATGGAATAGTGTCGGGAATTAAGTCATAGTCGCCTAAAATTATTTCTTGCATCATGTTTGTTGTTTGAATGGTAAGAAATGTGATAAAATAAGAGAGACGTTTAATAGTAGGTGTTAGCAGACTTATGTTCGTTGAATCACTACCAAAGAAATATCGTCTAAAATAGGCTTTCGTCCTATAAATTGGTAAATATCTTCAGCCATTTTTGCTACAATTTCGCTGCTCTTTAAGTGTCGATACTTAGGAAGAGACTCTATCAGCCTTTCCACACTATACAATTCTCCTTGTTCATTTTCGGCTTCTGTAGCTCCGTCTGTATAGAGTATCATAATATCTCCTTTTTGAAAATCAAACGAAATTTCTTTTACAAAATCAGTAAAAGAATCATCTGTAAGCCCTACATAAATTCCCAAATCTAGCGTATCTATTTGCACAGGCTCTTTTTCATTTTTCCGTAACAGTATCACACTTTCATGTTGTCCTGTAATCCGCACCTTACCATTTTGGTAATGTAATAATGATAGCGTAAGATTACGCCTATCATTCATTCTATTTTGAATATTTTTATATAATATCGTATTAATTTGATTCAATGCATCTGGTAAATGAATGGTATTGCCGTCTAACAAAGAACGAATGGCAGATTGTGTCATCAACATTACTACACCCGACTGCAAACCGTGGTCTGTTACGTCCCCAATCCCAAAATAAGTGCTACCATCTGCTTGGGGCAATACTTCGTAGAAATCGCCACCTACTTCTGTGGCGGTGTCCATACGTGCAGACACATCGAGGTCTTTACATTTATCAAACTCGTCTTGGTACGGCAACAACATAGTTTGTATGCGTCTGGCTACGTCCAGCTCCATACCCATACGTATATTTTCTCTTTCTAACTGTGATTTTTGTTCAGAGGCTATTTGTATTCTTTGGATTACTTCGGGAATAACTTTTAAAATTTGCCCAATCATACCACTCTCAAAATAAGTTGGTAAGAAAGCCAACAGTAGGAAAATGAACCAAATAGTAACATATAAAGACAAAGGTAAAGGTACAATGTGTTCTTTGGCTGCCGTTTCCATTCTTTGGAGGGCTGCTGGGTCTTTGGCTGCTACTTTGGCGGTTAGTTCTGCCACTTCTTGTTTGGTCATGAGGTAGTACGTAAAATCTGTACCTCTGGTATGATAAGCTACATACAAACTGATAAAACAGATAAATAACCAAATAATGGCTGCTGTTCTGTTAAGAGCTGTACCCACAATAAATAATACAACACTACTCAACACAAAATCAAACAAAATACTATTGGCAGAGTTCGGGTTGGTATGTACCACCAAAACGGCTAATAGTTGTAGGATTATCATTGAAGACCATACCGTAAACCTATTAAGAATCGTATTACCTTGTAAATCCAACAACAAAACCCGCAAATTGTAAATTGCCGAAAAACCATTGATAATCAGTAATAAAGGGAACAAAACCATGTCCCTTTCTGGGTCGGGTAATTTTCCAAATTGAATAAGTTGTATGCTAAGATGCAATAAAGACACAATAACAAACGTAACATTGACAGCTATCAAAATTTTCCGTTTGGTATTTTTTGATGGTTGTTGTAGCAACTGGCTTGCCTCTATTAAAACATCTTTTTTAGGAGTTGTTGTACTGCTATCTTGAGTCATAGCTAAAATCTTTGTTGAAAATAAAAAATCAATATTTTTAATTCTATAGAAAAGGAGTACATCATTGCTGTACCACTTTCCGATAAACATGGCTTTGTATTTGAATAGAAATCTCGCAAATAGAAGACAAATAATAGGCTTCTGCGTTTTGGTAATAGTCTTTTACTTCGTCCCTTTGTGCAATAAAGGCAAACATAGCCCACAAGTTGATTCGCCCTAAACGCAATTTTTGTGGCTCGTGAATCACCTCCCCCTCGTTTCCTGTATTCGTTGCGACCACATGAAACTGGTTTTCTAACTGAAAATTTATCTCTTTGGCTAATGTAGGCAAAAAATTCATAATATCTCTATGCCCTTCATAAATTTGTTTGTGTTTGTGAATCACTCTTCGGATAATTGGAGGTCCTTGAAAAGTATCATCATTCACATCTACGACATACAAAACACCGTTGGGCTTTAAAATACGGTACAACTCTGCCAAAGCCAACGCTGGATTTGTAAGGTGTATCAGCACAAAACTAACATGAATGACATCAAAAGTATTGTCTTCGTACTTTGTTTCATAAATACTGCCCTGTTTCCACTTTATTTTCCCATAAGAAATTTTCGCATACGTAATCATTTCGGCTGCATAGTCCATGCCTGCAAATTCGTAGCCTTCAAATTTACTATTTTTACTTAACAAAGACAAATAAACTCCGGGTCCGCAACCAATATCTAAAAATTTGGCAGGTGCAGTAGGGAAATTAATTTGTTCAATGATAGGCACTTGTGTAGAATATACCAAACGAGCTTGTGCCGACAAACGAGGTAATTCGTCTTTAAAAGAAAGAGGTTTTAAATATAAATTTTCGTTATCATAATCTTTACAAAGATATGATAGCCGAGCATTTTGTTGTAAAAACAAAGCCAATGGCGGTTCTGTAAGGTGATATGCCTGACAAATAGCCTCCGCAATTCCTCTTGTACGAATGTAAGTGGCTTTTAGCTTTTCTACCCAAGCCACATACACAGAAGCAATGCCAAAATTTGGCGTTTCGGCTTCGCAATAATGTTCAAAACCAAAAGAACTTACATAATAACTAGCTAACCGTTTATGCACACCTATCAACCCCATGATAAAAAAAGAAGGTTTTATCGTTTCATAAACAGATTTCCACATCATACACGCCAATAATTCAGAAATACGGGTAGCTTGATAGGTGCTTAATGTGGCTCTTCGAGAAAACTGCACTGCAAAATGATTAGTAGGTGGTAATTTCCATTGCTCAAAAATAGGTTCTTCTTGTGTATATAAATACGCACTAAGTCCTGCTACTAAAGTATCGCCCTGAAAAGCCCCCAAATGAATCCCCGTTGCGTCTTTGGGAGAAGATAATAGGGTTTCCAAACCTTGCCCCTCCACAAATACGGCTTGGCGTAAAGCATAGATTTGTGGGGCATAGGTTTCGAAATCCATCCAACGTATCTGTATTCCTTCTAAAGTATCTATCATAGTAACTTTTAGCGTAACGGTTTGCAAGAGAACTTTCAAAGGGCAAAATAGTATTTCTTTTAGGAAAAAGAAATAATTGCACGATTTTATTTAGTAATAATAGAACTTCACCGCAACAGACTTGGTAAAAATGACAAATAGTTTGCGGTTTTTCAAAATTCATGTAGCTTTGCAGTCAAATTTTACAAAGTAAACCCTAAAAAATTAAAGAAATGGCTGGAAATAGAACATTTACCATGATTAAGCCTGATGCGGTGGCAGATAACAACATTGGTAATATTACTGCAATGATTGAAAATGCTGGTTTCCGTATCGTAGCAGCAAAATTGACTAAATTAACACCTGAAAAAGCTGGTCAGTTTTATGAAGTACACAAAGAAAGACCTTTTTATGCAGATTTGTGTAAATATATGTCTTCTGGGGCTATCGTGGCAATGATTTTGGAAAAAGACAATGCTGTAGCAGACTTCCGTAAATTAATTGGTGCTACAAACCCTGCCAACGCAGAAGAAGGTACAATCCGTAAAAAATACGCAAAATCTATTGAAGCAAATGCCGTACATGGCTCTGATTCAGACGAAAATGCAACCATAGAAGGTAACTTCTTCTTCGCAAGAACAGAACAATTCTAAATTCATTTAACAACATCACTCTTACCACAGTATTTGGAGAAAGTGATGTTGTTAATATTTTAATAACATAAGTAATTTTTAGAATTTTTAGGCTACAACTATTTCTATCTTAACATATCTCCCAAATTTTTCTTTCAAATAATGGCTATTTTTGGAAATAAACCCGTAGAAAAAGCTACTGAAGATACCTCTCTAAGTGGCAATATCAACAACATCATTGCAAAAGGTACAAGTATTACTGGCGACTTTGAGGCAGCAGGCAATATTCGTTTTGATGGAAAAATTAAAGGCAATGTACGTTGTAAATCAAAATTAGTAACGGGCAAAGGCTCGTTAGTAGATGGGAATGTATATGCACAAAACGCCGAAGTAGAAGGCGAAATCGTAGGCACTATAGACGTAGTAGAAATGCTTATCCTGAAGTCTTCGGCTGTGGTACAAGGTGATATTCGCACCACAAAATTAGTAGTAGAAGCAGGTGCTAAGTTCAATGGTACTTGTAAAATGGGTGAAAACATTGTAAAACCTATAGAAAATGTCGGAACAACACAAGCCTAAGCCACCCAAAAAACAACTGAATGCCTATCTCAAATATTCGGGCATGGGGTTTCAGTTGTTAGCTTCATTGGGAATTGGAGCATGGTTAGGCAACTATGCAGACACCTACCAACAAAATCAAACACCTATTTGGACTTTGGTCTTGATGTTTGTCTTTTTAGCAGCAACCATGGTGCATATCATCAGAGAAATTAGCAAAGAATCGTAAATATGCTTATCAAAGTTTGTGGAATGAGAGAACCAGCTAATATTTTAGCTGTGGCTACGACTATACGCCCTGACTACATGGGCTTTATTTTTTATCTGCCTTCCCCCCGAAATATTACAAATTTACACCCTGAAGTTATTGCTCAAATTGCTGCTGCTACCAAACCCACAGGCGTATTTGTGAATGCGTCTTTGGAAGAAATTGCAGCCAAAACACAGTATTATGGCTTACAAGCCGTACAATTACATGGGACGGAAAGCCCTGATTTTTGTAGAAAATGTAAAGAAAAACTTTCGATAGAAGTATTAAAAGCCTTTTCAGTAGCTACTCAAGAAGATTTAATAGCTATCAATAATTATGACAAAGCCATAGATTTTGCGTTGTTAGATACCAAAGGCCGCCACGCAGGAGGCAATGGTGTAGCTTTTGATTGGGGAATTTTAAAAGATTATACGGCTGCTACGCCATTTTTTTTGAGTGGCGGTATTTCTGCTGAAAATTGGGCGGAAGTTCAACACCTTACTTACCCCAAAATGGTGGGTGTAGATGTAAACAGCAAATTTGAAGTAAGCCCTGCTTTGAAAGATGTAGAGAAATTGAAAATTTTATTGTAAGTTGAATATAAAAAAAATATTTTTAGGTAAATTATACTTCTAATTTTTCATAGTATAGAGCTTGCAAAACCTATACTATGAAAAATTAAATTTACTATTTTCTACACTTTCCCCAACAGCAACAACAAAAACGCATAATCAAGGGCTATTTCCTTGAACCGTTGGAAACGACCCGAAGCCCCGCCATGTCCCGCCTGCATATCTGTATGTAATAACAACAAATTTTTATCTGTTTTAGTTACTCGCAACTTGGCTACCCATTTGGCTGGCTCCCAATACTGTACTTGTGAGTCGTGTAAGCCTGTCGTTACCAATAAGTTAGGGTATTCTTTGGCTGTTACGTTGTCATAAGGCGAATACGTGAGCATATAATCATAATAGGCTTTTTCATTAGGATTGCCCCACTCGTCATACTCAAAAGTGGTGAGAGGAATACTGTCATCTAACATAGTCGTTACACAATCCACAAACGGAACGGCAGCAATGACACCTTTGTAAAGGTCTGGACGCAGGTTGATAACTGCTCCCATCAACATACCGCCTGCACTTCCTCCCATAGCAAATAGCTTGTCTTTATTGGTGTAACCTTTGGCTAATAAATGTTCTGAAACGGCAATGAAATCGGTAAAAGTATTTATTTTATTTAATAACTTTCCGTTTTCATACCATTTACGTCCTAATTCTTCGCCTCCTCTGATATGAGCAATGGCATAAATAAAACCTCTGTCCAATAAACTTAACCGAGATGAATTGAAGTTGGCATCTAATGAAATACCATAAGAACCGTAGGCATATTGCAACAATGGGGCTTGTCCGTTGCGTGGTGTGTTTTTATGATAAACTACAGACACAGGAATTTTTGTACCGTCTTTTGCCGTAGCCCAAATCCTTTCAGATTGGTAATTATTACTGTCAAAATCTCCTAATACGGTTTGTTGTTTAAGCAAAAATTGCTCTTGCGTAGTCATGTTGTAGTCAAAAACAGACATGGGCGTAGTCAAAGAAGTATAGCCGTACCGCAAAAACGGTGAATTGGGGTTGTCGTTGGTGTCCAAAAAAGCAAGATAGGCAGCTTCGCCAAAGTTGAGATAATGACTTTTGCCTGTCTTTTGTTCAATCACTTGTAGTTGAATCAGTCCGTTGTTTCGTTCTTCTATCACCAAAAAGTCATTGAACAATTCAAAAGCCTCAATCAAAACCTCTGGACGGTGCGGAATGACCTCTTGCCATGTTTGGCGGTTTTGTGTGCTGTTTTCGGCTACTTTCATCAAACGGAAATTTTCGGCTTGCCAATTCGTGCAAACATAAAATTCGCCGTTAAGATGGTCAATATTGTATTCGTGGTGGCGTTGGCGTGGCAAAAAGCACTGTAATTCGGCTTGTAGGTTGGCAGCAGGCAAATAGTGAAATTCATCGGCTACGGTGCTGGTGCTATGCACAAAAACGTATTTTTTGGACTGCGATTTTCCAATTTCCACATAAAAAGTTTCATCATGCTCCTCAAAAGCAATTTTCTGTTCGCCTTTTCGCCAATTTAGGGTAGCCACTTGCCACTCTCGCAAAGTTTCTACGTCTTTATTCACCCATAAAATAGCCTCATCACTGCCCCAAATCACATCTCCGCCTGTATTTTCTATGTCTTTGATTACCAAATTACCCGTTTGTAAGTCCTTAATAAAAATTGTGTAAAGCCTACGACTTACAAAATCTACGGTGTACGCCAAATATTGATGATTAGGGCTAATGTTTACAGCTCCAATTTGACAATATTCTTGGTTTTGAGCTAAATCATTGACATTCAATAAGATTTCTCCTTTTAATTTTGCTTCATCACTCATTGGGGGCAACAACTCTCCTGCGGACACAGGCAAACGGCAGTAAATCGGATATTCTTGTCCTTGTTCGTACCGAGCATAGTACCAAAAATTATCTATTCGTACAGGCACACTACTATCATCTTCTTTGATACGCCCTTTCATTTCGTTAAATAATTCATTTTGAAGGGCTTGCGTGCTTGCCATTACTGTTTGGGTATAAGTATTTTCTGCCTCCAAATAGGCTATCACTTCGGGGTTTTCTCTGTCGTTGAGCCAATAATAATCATCTATACGGGTATGATTATGCACCGTAATTGGGTGTGGCTGCTTGGTTGCAATCGGGGGTTGATGTTGCATAAAAAAGGTTGTTTGGTTGTTAAAACTCTAAGGTAGCTATTTTTTGGGAAGTAGAAAAATTGGTCTATGAAATTTCCCACTGCCTTTTATGGAATCCCCTACTTTTTTGTATCTTGTTTCTAAGAAATGCTTACTAAACTCACAACAATATGTTTACAAACAGTATAA
>CANGYA010000180.1 GCA_947457925.1 Cytophagales bacterium
GCAAAACGTTGAACAAAATGCGAGGCTTCGCCTCGCATTTTGTTCAACGACTCGTCGGGTTACACCCAAAGTTGTGCAAAGATGCTTCGGCTACGCCTCGCACTTCGCACAACTTTGGGTTTACGCAATTCCAAAAAAATCCTTCGCTACGCTCAGATTTTTTTGTAACTTCGCAAACCCGACGAACCGTTAGGCACAATTTTAAGAAACGGAATAAATGAAGGAGAAGATAAACAAGATTTTAGATGGACTTATTACAGGTGTTAAACATCTTCTAACTATTCTTGCAAATCTTAGCAGTGTTGCACTTAAAGTCTTGTTATTTCCTGTTGTTTTCGTTCTCATAGTCTTTTTGCTCATTTTACTTGGCATAAAAAAATCTTTCAATATTATTTCGGACATTCTTAGTCTTTTTCTCAAAGGACTAATTCCTGTTTTGATAGATGAAACAAATTTTTACCTAAAAATTTTAAAGAATACAAGTGAGCAATGGGCAGATATTACCTCTGATTTATTGGAAAAAGTATGGGCAATCGTCCGTTATTTAACGGATAAACTGCAAAATGATAGTACCATTTTTAAGGACTATGAGCACAACTCAGGTACTAATACTTTTTTGGAGTTGGGCTTATTTTTCTTTTATCTATTGCAAATTATACTTTTAGGCATCATTACAATTGCTGTTGTTAGTTTTGTGTGGATATTGCCTTTTCTTGCTATTCTATCCTTTTTTACATCAGATTTCACCTTACTCAACCAACCTATTCTATTCAGAATTGCCTTGTTTTTTACGCCTTTGTTCTTATTAGTACATAGAAGAATACGATTTGCTTTTAAGACAGCAGAAGAAAAAGCAAGTAATCTATTTTGGCAACCTGAAAACGTACAAAAGTTCAGCCTTCAAAATTGGCATTATGTTATTGTAGGCATTTTGTTTATGGGTGTCTTACTGTATTTGAATTGGTATTGGGTGAGAGATTGGTTTGTATCAGACAATAAAATAAAGCCAAAATACCCAATTGTGGAAACCTCTACATTACTCACAAAAAATGAAGTCATTGTAGAGAACAAAACAGAAGTACCTATAAAACTACAAGAAAACAAAGACACACTAAAAGCAGAAGTAGCAACAATAAAACCTAAAATTATTGAGAAAAAAGAAACTTATCATTACGTTAAGCGAGGCGAAACTTTGTCAGGCTTGGCAAAAATATATGGCATTTCTACTACAAAAATCATAAATGATAACGCATTACAAAAGCAAAAAGTAGGAAGGAAAAAATATGATTATAGGTTAGAAATAGGGCAAAGACTAAAAATAATTCAATAAAAATTTGTATCTTTGTGATAGGAACAAAACTAAGAAAGTAATGGAATTTGCAGACGTAAAAAACGATATAGCCTTTCGCAAAATTTTTGGGAATGACAACAGAAAGGAAACCCTCATTTCTTTTTTGAATGCAGTTTTGGCTTTCAAAGGCAAGCAAAAATTTGTAGAAGTCAAAATAATGAACCCTTACCAACTTCCTAAATTACGAGGAGGAAAGGTAAGTATCATTGACGTAAAAGCCACAGACCAAGCAGGCAGACATTACATTGTAGAAATGCAAGTCGGCGAATTAGACGGTTTTGCTAAACGAGTGCTATTCTATTTTTCAAAATCATACAGTGAACAGATTAAACGAGGCGATTTTTACAGACAATTAAATCCTGTAATTTTTATTGGCATTTTGGATTATAGTTTTTCAATTAATTCAAAATACATTAGTCGTCATCAAATTCGTGATGTGGAAACCCACGAGCATTTATTGAAGGACGTAGAGTTTAACTTTATTGAATTACCCAAATTCAACAAAGAATTACACGAGTTGGAAACTTTAACGGAAAAGTGGATTTACTTCATCAAAAATGCCGAAAATCTTGATGTTATTCCTGATAATATAGATGATGAAGGTTTGAAAAGTGCTTACCAAGAGGCAAACAAGCATACTTGGACACCCGAAGAATTAGAGGCTTATGACTATTCTTTTATGCGAGAGGAGGACGAAAGAGCAAAACTTGACAAAGCCGAGCAGAAGGGAGAGCAAAAAAAACAGATTGAAATGGCTAAAAATGCAATTTTGGAAGGATTTGACAACAAAATAATCTCAAGATTGACAGGCTTAACATTTGAACAAATAGAGCAACTGCGTAACGAAAAAGAGTAAAACTGTGCCTAACATTATGTTTGCGAAAAGGCGGGCTAATGTGCTAATTTGAAACTTTTGTACTTTCTATAAACTTTGTGCGTAGGGCAAGGGAAGTGCTATTAAACCCCGCCCTTCGCAAACATTTTTCCGTTAGGCACAATTTTAAAAGTCAACGGAAAAGGCAAAACAAAAAATTGATAGCTTAACTATTTGAATTTGAAAATTACGTTTCACTTTAAATAGTTAGTTTTATGAAAATTACATTTAAGAGTTTACTTTTATTTGTCATATTTACTTTCCTTGCATCATTTGTTAAGGGGCAAAGTGTGGATGAGATTTGGAAGAAAGCTAAAACTTTATATGATGGACTTATTTAGTTGAAAATAGTGTATATTTGCCAAAAAAATATATGAATAAATTACTTGTTTATCTATCAGAATCAGATTTTAATACTTATGTTTTACCCCATTTGACTCATAAGTTAAATCATAATTAGGGGGCAATAATCAAACATACATAAATAACACATAAAAAAAGGCGAAAAAAAAGCTATAATTTTTTGATAATCAATTAGTTAAACGGATTATAGCTAAAAAGCCTTAGAAAATTCAAAAGTACACTTCTTGCAATATTGTGCAATGATATGCAGGTTTTTTAAATAAATAGCTTGTATTAGGGTGTTTTCATGCAAAAAGCCGTTTAAATGCGTTTAAAACGGCTTTTTTTTGTTTAAATAGTGCAGTGATTACGGCAGAGATAAAAGATTTTAAAGCCTTATAGGGCTAAAATACTGTGTACTTTTCAATTTGCATTTAGGCAGTATTGTTACTATAATGTGTACTTTTGAATTTTCGTGAATGTTAAAGATGTAATTACTTATTGTAGTGTATAAATATAAATATATATTTACAATGTGTTAATTAATCTCTTTGGCTGTTTATTAGCTTACAATCTCGAAATGCTTGGCGGGGCTTCTCGTTAAGCATTTTTTATTTATTTAGAATACTGTCTAAACCTGTATCTATGATTGACTTAATGGCGTTGGTTAATAACATAGAATTGCCCATGAATTGACGTTTAGGCATATTAATGGTAAGAGTTTGTTTTTTGGTTAAAGCTAAGTTTTTCCATTTTTGGGCAGAGGCAGTAGCTCTTTTTTTCTCTCCTACTATTGTGGTATATCTGTTTTGGGACATCTTACCTTTTTTGTATCTTTTTGTGAGATTGCCTATAGCAGCTTTTCTTTTGCCTATTTCCTCGTAATATTTTACCCAAAAAAAGCCCCGCATAGCTTCTGTTATGGGTATGTTTAACGTACCTCCTTCGTTGTGGATTTTGGCATAAGGTACTGCCGTACCAATCACTATTTTTGATAGGTTTGGGCTGCCTATTACCCTTAAAGAACGTCTTAATTTGCCAGAACCTTTGCCTATTAATGTGCCTCTACTGTCCGACTTCTTGCCTGCGTTCTCTTTTCTTTTCTGCCATGCCTCAAAACCACCTGTTGCGTTGGTAAATCCTTCTTTGTCCCAACTTTGCATAAAAATTTCTACGGCTTTGTTTGCAATAAGGCGGGGGGCTTTACGATTGATAAACTCTTTCAGCTCTTTTTGATGTCGTTTCAAGTCGTTTGCTAAATCTTTCAGGTTTTTCATGTTATTTTACATATAAATAGATAAATTTACGTATTTATTTACTTAAAGGTAATAATTATGGCAAAAAGAACCCTAAAAAAAACTACTGAGGAGAGTAGCTTGGTGGTGAATAACATTACTGTAGCCCAATTAACCCGCACTCCTGCCGATATAGGCACTTGGAGTAACGCTGTACGGAGTGCGGAGAGTTTAACTTACCCACAACGTAAATTATTATATGAACTATACCGTAATGCTTTGGCTGATGGTTGGTTGAGAGAATTGATGCGGAGGCGTATTAGGGCAATCACTAATATTAAATGTAGTTGGGTGGGCAAAAATGGCGAAGTAGATACGGAATTTAACAAGAAATTTGAAAAAATCTGGTTTCATAGGCTGCTAACGTATGCTATGCAAGGTAAATTCTTTGGTCATGCCTTAATTGAATTTGAGGTAGTAAATAACGAAATAAAGACTACAAAAGTAGTCCCCCGCCAGAATGTTTCGCCAGAATTAGGGCTTGTTTATGTTAATTATGGGAACTTGAGTAATGCTGTATATTTTAGACAACCCCCCTATAATTCTTTTTTAGTGGAGTTTACGCCTGAAGACGAGGATAGCTTGGGTTTGCTCTTACAAGCTACTATTTATGTATTGATTAAAAGAGGCAGTGTAGGAGATTGGGCTGTTTTTAATGAATTATTTGGAGCTCCAATACGTAAATATACCTATGACCCGCAATTTCCTGAAACAAGAATACAAGCAGAACAGGCTGCGAAGGAGGCGGGCAATGCTGCGTACATCGTATTGCCTAAAGGTGTGGAATTGGAGTTGCATAATGGCAATAGTTCTGGGCAAACAAGCACCTATAAGGATTTAAGAGATGCCATGAATGAAGAATTAAGCATTAGTATTGTGGGGCAAACATTAACAGTTGCTCAAGGGGACAAAGGGGCGAAAAGTTTGGGTGTGGTACATAAAGAAGTACAGGAAGAAATGCACAAAGAAGACCGTAAAGAAATTACTTATTGGTTAAATGAAATGCTTGTGCCTGTGCTTAGAACTATTGGCTATGATTTGGAGGAAGGAGGTAAATTTGTATTAGATGACACTCAAGTATTGTCTTTACAAGACCAATTAGAGATGGACATTAAACTAAGTGATGTCGTGGATATAGACGAGGACTATTTTTATGAAAAGTACAAAGTGCCAAAGCCAAAGAATAAAGAAAATTTGGCAGGTGCTAAGAACAAAACTAATCAACAGCCACTACCTACCCCGCCAGAAGGCAATAAAAAAAAAAGCCTGAAAAGTTGGTTTATAGGGTCGTGCTATGAATTGTTATACCTCTTGCACCGATTGTCAAGGTCTTCGACCATTGCCAACGGTTTAAAATACGTTGGCAATGGTCGAAGACCTTGACAATCGTATAACATTTTAAGGCACGACACTAACAACCAACAAATAATTAGGCTGTCAAGTGATTTTGATAACGAAATAGTTTGTTGTGAATCCGATAATAATGAGTTTAAAATATCAGAGGCGGGGAAAAGTGAACTAAGTTTATTGTTTTTGAAGTGTGTAGATGACTATTTCCACAATAAACTAAATTTAGAAAACTTTGGAGAGAACAAAACCGCCAAAAAATTGCGTAAAGCTATTGTTAATCAATTATTTGAGGCAGTGAAAGGCGGTTTTGAAAGTGTGGATTCGTTCACGTATGACAATACGGATAAGGAGTTGGTTAAACGTATTTTAAACAATGTTTACACCTTTGCGGGTTTCAAAAATTACCAAACTATTAAGGCATTAGGGGCTTATTTGGTAGATGAAAGTAGTGGCAATGTACGTAGTTTTGCAGAGTTCAAAAAAATAGTCTTACAAGAAGTACATAGTAAGTATAATTTGCAATGGTTGGAGGCGGAATACAACACCACTTACGCACAGGCACAAAACGCCAGCCGTTGGGTAGAATTTGAGGCGGATAAAGATTTGTTCCCTTATCTGAAATACCACACGCAAAAAGATGCGAATGTAAGATATGCCCACAAAGCATTAGAAGGGTTTACGGCACACATAGACAACCCTATTTGGGACAAAATAGCCCCTGTGAAGGCTTGGCAGTGTAGATGTTATCTGTCAAATATCACTGAAAAAGACTTTAAAGCTACGCCTGTGAAGGAAATAAACCCGCCTGAATTGCCCCCTAATAGTCCATTTGCGGGGGGTAATGTGGGTAAAACGGGGGTGGTGTTTGGCGAAAATCACCCTTATTTTGCGGTAAAACCACCAGAAAAAGCTGCCGTAAATACAGTAATAGAGGCGGAAAGGGTAGAAGTGTTTAGTAACATCTTAGATAGTTTTTCGGGGGGTAGTGCTACTAAAATATTATTGGCAGATGAAGGATTTAGTAAGGCATTAGAAAGAGTAAAGGTATATAATCTTAATGGAAAAATGCCACAACTTACAGAGTTAGAAACGGCTGCTATTCACCATTATACAGGTGGTGGGTTTAGTGATTTGAATAGTATGTTAGCAGGTAGAATGCCTACTAATAAATACCTTACAGAATTTGACAACCTATTAGAAAAATCTTTAAGTAAACTGCCTACTTTTGAGGGAACTGTTTATAGGCGTAAGAGTTTATCTAAGGAAAGATTGGCTTACTATGTGGCTAACGAAGGCAAAAAGGTAAAAGAGCCTGTTTATTTATCTACTTCTAAATATGATGACACTTTGGAAACTATTTATAGTGGCGATGTTTGGTTTATTATTCAATCAAAAAATGGAAAATATATTAATCCTATTTCCTTTTACGGTGAAAGTTTCCCAGAAGTAGATGCGGAATACGAAGTTTTATTTATCAAAAACACTTTATTTGAGGTAAGTAAAATAGAAAAAAATGGTTTTAAAACTCTTATTTATCTTGAAGAACAATGAAAACGATAGCAGAAATCCAACAAGAAGTAAAACAACTTAGCAAAAAATCCCTTGCTCTTAAAAGTAAAGCTTCGGACAGCCCAGAAGATGCCAAAGCCTATCGGGAGGTATTTGAACTTTTGGAAAAAAAGTTAGAAGAATTAAGACAGGCAAAGCTGCCTGTTGTGTAAAAAAGTAATCTCATTTGTTTTAAAATACCGACAGCCCTTTTGTACTACGAAAGGGCTGTTTTGTTTATTTCAGTTTGTCTAATAGTTTATTTATCTGTTCGTCTCGTTTGTGCAGTTGGTTGTTTTTTTCCTTTAACTCCTCTTTCAAAAAACTAACAACATCTACTAATGATTGATGTTCGTTGATATTTACACCATTAATATCAATATCACCATTGATATTTGTATTACCACTGCTTAGTAATACTTTTTCTCCAACTACCCCCACCCTAAACATTTCCCCTTCGCCAAATAGTAACCAATCTGGATTTATATTTTTGTAACTACTTACTATTTTAAGTAAAATAGATACTCCAAAATCTTTTTCATTTGTTGTTATGTTGGTCATTTGCGAACTTGAAATACCTACAATTTCACCAAAAGCATTTTTTGATAAACCTAACTTGTTGATTATCAGGTTTATTCTACTATGTATATTATTCATAAAATTTTACTTAAAATAATTTGTAAATTTTACTTAAAATAATTTGCATTACTAAAAATTTTAAGTAATCTTTGCATCAACAAAACAGACAAAAGTTTTATTGTTTGTTTTGTCATACAAATATACACGATAAACCTTAGTGGCAAATGAAAAAGAGAAAATTAAAGTATGCTGTCTTTCCAGCTGATTACAGAGCATGGAAAAAAGCAATAGAAGAATGCCCACCATCAGGAAAGGAGGCGGAGGCATTACGAGCAGCCAAAGCGAAGTATGCTATATTTAAGTAAAGTGAGTTTGTATGTGTTCTTCAATCACTTTTGCTACTCGGTCATCCCAGCCCTCATGTTGTTTCGCATCTTTTTGGCGTAGCCGTTTTATTAGGTCGGGGTTGTCGGTAATTGCCAAGAGTAAAGCATAGTGTTTTTCTTGTAGGTCTATTAACTGATGCCGAGCTACCATCAATTCTTGTAGAATACTTCTTAGTAAGTCATAGTTTATGTCTTTGTTCATTGGCTTAAAAATTTAACCCGCAAAAGTTCTACAAAAACTTTTGCGTTTCCAAACCAAACACCAAAAAATTTATGTCAAATCAGCTTATCAAAATCCAGACAAAAGGCGATGTCCAGTCGGTTTCCGCCAGAGAACTGCACGAGTTTTTGCAGGTGCAAAGTAGGTTTAATGATTGGATAGAAAGGCGTATTCAGGAATACGAATTTGTTGAAAATCAAGATTATACTTGCCTTACTCAAAAAATAGTAACCCAAACTAAGGCAGGTAAAAAAGGGGCAGCAGTACAAAAAGAATACGAATTAAGTCTTCACATGGCGAAGGAGTTGGCGATGTTGGAGAACAACGAGGCGGGCAAGGCGGCGAGGCGGTACTTTATAGCTTGTGAGGCGGCGTTGAAACAAAGTAGCGTAGCCGTAGCCCCTACGGGCAGCGTAAAGGTAGAGGCAGAGAAAAGTAGTCGGGTGATACGCCGAGTAAGCCCTAACAAGCTGGCGGAGATGCTCTACGAGATGTGCTTCATCAAAGACCATGCGGTGCGGGTGTCTTTGGCTAAGAAGCTATACGAAGATACGTTGTGCTAACAGGGGTAAAACCTCTCCCCCAACCCCTCTCCATTTGGAGAGGGGAGTATGAATACTTTGCTAAATATTAAAACAAAAAAAAATGAAAACACTATCAACATCACAAAAAACTAAAAAGTGGGAGGTGGTTTATACTGCCGACCAACTTGTAAGAATAGGCAATAGTTTGCGACATGGCGAGGCGGTGAGAATAGCAGAAAGAGCAGCTACTAATTACACCAACGTAAAAATCGTATTGTCGGGCAATCGTAATCAAGGGATTACTAACAAGGCTAAAACAGCGTTGCGAATAGTAGAGGAGGCTTTGGCAATCATAGAAAGTTACGAGAAAGACTTATCTAATCAAATTTTCAGATTAGATGAGCAAAGAAAAATCTATTATCACTTACGCACAGGCTTACATATTTCAGAAGCCCCCGCAATTCTTTACTAACCATTTAGCCAAGCCCTGTTACGACTATGACTATTAACGAACATAACCAAGTATTAATCACACGAGAGGAGTTACTTATTGTAGGTATAACGGAAAAATCAATACATCATGCTGTTGATAGAAATTCTATAATAGCTGTAGAACGTGGTGTGTACCTATATAATAGCTTGCGTAGTGATTGGCAAAAGTTAGTAGAAAATACCTTGTGCTGTGGCAAAGATGCGTACAGTTATGTGCTTGAAAAGCAACGTAATGAAGTATTAAGAGGCTTACTGCCTACTGTAAAAGAGGCGGACAAAGCATTTGTTTTGTCTTACAACATAGAAAAGGTCTGCACGCAAACAGGTGTAGTGATACCCACTACTCACCTGCCCAAAGCCACCCAAGACGAGTATTTGCTAAAGTGCCGTTGGTTAGCGTTGCTTGAGATGTTAGATGACATCATTGGCAAAAAAGCCGAAAGAGAGGCTTTTAATCGTACCTACAAAACGAAATTTGATAGTAAAATTAGTTTTAGGGCTGCCGTTTTAAGTTTATGTAATGAAAAGGGTAAAAAATTGTTACCCAACAACTTACGAAAGTTAAACGACCTTTTACAAGCCTACAAAGAAGTAGGTGCAAAAGCCGTTATCTCTGCCAAATTTGGCAAGGCTAATGCCCAAAAGTTAGGAGATGAGCAAACGGAATACCTAATCTGGCTACTATCGCAACAAAGTGTAACGTCATACACACACGCCACAACGATATACAACCGCATAGCAGGTGAAAGAGGTTGGGCAAAAGTGGACGAAAAGACAGTTTACAACCGCATGATTACCCCCGAATATCATTCACAATGGTATTTAGCAAAACATGGGTGGTACGAGTGGAAAAAGATTTATGAATTGTCTTTGCAAACTGTCCCTGCGAGCTTTAAAAATGCCCTTTGGGTGTATGATGACACCAAACACAACTTGCATTACCGCCAAGTATTGAAAGTGGCAGGTAAGGAGCAAGTCGCAACATTGGCAAAGTTAAACGTGGCTTGTATCATTGATGCCTATTCAGGTAAAATTTTGAGTAGAGTGTTTTTTGAGGGTAAGCCAACTGTAAACACCGTACAGGAGTGTATGCGTGAAGCCCTTGCTAATTCAGGCGGAGAATTACCGTATCAAATTTTGTATGATGGGGATTCTGCCCCTGTGAATTACTTTAAAAGATTTGATGGGGTGCATTTTAAAGCCATGCCTTACAATGGACAAAGTAAGCCTATTGAAAGAAGATTTGGCGAAATCCAACAAAACTTTTACAGGCTGTTTAAGCACCACACAGGGCAAAACGTAACCGCCAAAGCTACCAAGTCAAAAGTAAACAAAGAACTTTTGGCGGACATGGAAAAGGCGGGGGAACTACCCACAAAAGACAAGGCAATAGAGCAGGGTAAATTAATTTTTCATTTGGCTAATTGCTACCAAGCAGAAGGCAAAGTAAGTCCTAACGAAAAATACGAAAAAGGCACGTACCCGCAAGGTTACACACCCAGAAAACTAAGTGCCATAGATAACATTAGCCTATTATGGCAGGAACACGAAAGCACTAAACTACTGCCGTACACGAATGAAGGCATAGAAATTCAGGTGCAAAAAACGAAGTACCAATATGTAGGCTTGGATAAGGATAATTTGCCAGACCAACAACTAATAGGGCAGTCATTTAAAGTGTTCTACAATCCAGAACAACTGCAAAAGGCAGTGGCACTTTATACAGATACACCACCCCCAAAGGAGTAGCCCCTATGCCTACTTTTGCTCTGCCTGAAAAACAACAGGGCAAAAAGTTACCCTTCGTTATCTTAGATGCGGGGCATGGGGGCTTAAATCCTGCGAATGGTCAGTACACTACTGCCCCTTCTAAAATGTGGGA
>CANGYA010000181.1 GCA_947457925.1 Cytophagales bacterium
AAACTAATTTTTTTCAAAGAAATAAGTTTGATTGTCTTCAAGAAGCTCTATAAAGATGACATCTTTTAGAAAGATGTCATCTTTATAGAGCTTCTTGAAGACTACGTATAACAATTCATAGCACGACACTATAAGCCCTTGTGGGGTTAATACCAATGAGTTTACTGTGTTTACAAACTAATCATGCTTAATATACAAAAAAATGAAACTACCACAACTTTCTGCCTCTTGTTTTCTGCTACTTTTTTTGGGTTTAGCTACTCAATCCTTTGCCCAAACTCCCGAAAAATCTGTTTTTTATATCCAATTAGGCTTATTGCGTTATCCTGATACTTTGCAGTTTGCCCCACTAAAAAACTATGGTAAACTGTACCAAGAACCCGCCAATGATTTGGTGCGTGTATTATTAGGCAAATATGCAGACAGAGCAACGGCTACTAATCAACTGAATACGATTCGCCAACAAGGTTTCAAAGATGCCTTTTTGGTACAACGCCAAGAAGTATTGGCTGCTGCTCCTTCGCCCTCTGCTGCTGGCAAACTCTTTACTGTGCAAATAGGTGCGTACAAAGACAAAAAGACTTTGCCCAATACGGCTCATTTAGAAAAATACGGCAGAGTAAGCACCGTACAAGAAGGCGGTTTGTATAAATTGCGTTTGGGCTTGTTCCAAAAAGAGGACGAGGCGAAAGCATTGGTAAATAGAGTGCGGGGCTTGGGTTTCTCCAAAGCTGCTTTGTATGTACTCAAAGAAATGCCTGCTGCTCCCAGAGAAGGTTTCATTCCGAAGTCTGATGCCAATATCTTACAAACGCCAAGTTTTTACAAACGTATGCAGGGCAAAATGAATGGCAGCCAGTTGGTCGTGGTGCATTTGTACTATACAGAAAACTCTTTTTCGGGCTACTACACAGACCCCAATACCGCAGAACGTAAAAGGTTTACATATTATGGTGTTAATCTGAATGATAAAAGTGCAGAAAAGCAAAAAGACGTTTACATTACTCGGTTCGGTGGCGACAGTTTCGGGTTAAGTTTCGGTATCAAAGACAAAGATACAGGCAAAGAAAATACGTTTACCTTAACAGAACAGTACAACGGTGGTTCTGCTCACTTCAATATAATGACCATGTATAAAACTAAAATTAAGAAGTTGAACACAGGTGAAATAGGGGCAGATGTTTTTGTAGAATACCCCTTGATGGTAGAGTTTCCAGATGCCAAAGTACAGCAAAAATTCAATGCTTTGTCTTTGCAATTCAGCGAAACTACACACGAAGGCAACCTGAACACCAAAATAGAAACACAGTTGCAGTCAGATTTGAACAAAGTGAACAAATTTTTCCCAAAATATAATTGGTTATCAGAAACTTACGAAAACCGTATTATCGAAAATTCTAATTCTTTGTTGAGTATTCGGTACTATGCAGAAAGTATTTTGGCTACGCCCAAAATTTCTATCAAACACAAGTCATTTAACCTCAAAACAGGGCAGCAACTTTTATTAACAGATTTACTAACAAGTAATTACGTGGCAGATTTGCGTAAGGTATTAGATACAAAATTCAGGGCTAAAATATTGAAATTCAATAAACTAACACCTGCCGAAATGAATACGGCTGTGAATGAAATGCTAACGAACTACTATTTCACTTCTTATGGCATTGTGTTTTTCTTAGAAAATAAATTTGGGAACAAACTACCGCATGGCATAGAGGTTTCTGTGCCTTACAGAGAAATAAAACAAGTGGTAAAACCAGAATTTTTAAAAGAATTAGGTGTTAAATAATAAGTACATCTATTATTTTTTACTTAACCACAAGGACACTTAGTTCACAAGATTACTTGTGTTCTAAGTGTCCTTGTGGTTAAAACTTATACTGTTACAATCGTCTATTATCCCTCAAAAAACATGAATTTACAAGCTACAGCAGCTTTTTGTATTCCGTATTATGGTCAGTTTCCTACGTATATGGGTTTGTTTTTACAATCTTGTGCCTATAATCCTTCGGTACATTTCTTGATTTTTACAGAAAATCCACCACACCCCGCCGCCCAAAATGCACCTAATATTCACTTTATTCACTACCCTTACCAACAACTAATCGCAAAAGCCAACCAAACTATTGGGATAGCAATGCAGTTGGGAGATGTGCATAAGATTTGCGACTTAAAGGCTTTTTATGGGTTGCTATTTGCCGAATACCTACAAAACTATGCTTTTTGGGGTTACTGTGATGTAGATGTAATTTTTGGAGATTTGAGTAAAGTCATCAATCCTACTTTTTTGCAAGAAGTAGATATTTTTTCGGCTCAAAGCAGCCGTATTGTAGGGCATTTTTGTTTGCTTCGCAATACGCAGACTATCAATAATTTACCGTTTTTGATACCCGACCACCGAGAAAAATTAGAAAAAGTTTTGACCAATACATTCTTAGACGAAAAAAGTTTTACAACGACATTAACTCAACAAACTCATATCAGATGGCGAAAAACAAAAGACATTAATACCGAACTGCACGAAGATTTCATTTATTCACACCTTACGTTTAACTACCAAGAGAGAATTTCTGAAATGACCACTTCCAACGGCAAGGAATGGGTGCATTGGCAAGACGGAAAACTGTATTTTCATCATGCACAAGGGCAAACAGAAGCCTTGTATTTTCATTTTATGGCAATGAAACTGCCGATTTATTGGCAACAATTAGCCAAAAATAAGCACTACAGTAGTTTTTATTTGAGTGCCATTGGTTTTAGTACAGCAATGCCCGATTGGACAAAATCAAAAAACATAGTATTGAAGTACAGAATCACACTACTTATTCGCAGCAAAGCATGGTTGGGTAAAATCCTCACCCGTTTTTTTTCTAAAAGCACCAAACGAAAAATTACCTTGTTTATCAAAAAACTATGGTAGTATCTACTAATTTTGTCCATTCTTTGTACCCCTAACTATTGCTTGTATGCGTTTATACGAAGTGCTTTATACGTTAATGACAGTCGTAATGACTCTTGCCTACTGTGTGATAGGTGTGTTGATGGCATCAAAAAAATTGTTTTTTGATACGTTTTCGGTAGAAGTAAACATGGGGATTGGTGTGGCTTTTGTTGTCTATGGTCTTTTTAGAGGCTGGAGAACTTACCAACAAATGACTAATTTTAGAGAAAACTAATTTGCCCATGCAACAATTAGAAAACCAGCTAAAAATTACGTATTTGCAATGGATAGACCAGCACCTTTTGCCGCCCACCCAAGCAGATTTGTGCCAAGCCTTGCAACTATCCAATGCCGAATTTGAGGCGTATTTTGGGGCTGTAGCTCGGATAGACACCAAAATTTGGTGGGACATCATGCAATATACCTTGTATCTTGCCACACAACACGCAGGTTTTCAGAAACTTAGCACTAAACAACAAGTACGTACTCTGTTTTATTATTTGTTGGAGGTGCTAAAAAAGCATGAACATTTTGTGCGTATTTCTCTGCAATCTCATGGTTTGGTAGATATGTTTCCAAAACCTATGTGGTTGTGTGTCTTAGAAGTCAAAAAACAGTTAGAGGAGTGGGTAAGCAAGCACATTACGGCTGTTGCACCGTCTAATCACCCTGCTATCAAGGGTTTTTCGCTGCCCCAGTTAGTCGGCTTGCAATTTGGGATTTTGTTAGAAAAATTTTTGGAAGATGACGGTGCGGAGAATTTCCTGCACACTCAAGCAAGTTTTGAGGGAGGTATTAATTTTATGTTTCGAGATGTGGAAGAAGATAGCGAGGAGGTGTGAAAATAACTCCCATACGGGGGTATCCAACTGCAAGGGCAAGAATAAAGATTAAGTTCATAAATAAATCTATCAATAATATTTCTGTATCTTTGTTAAATATAAATTGGTAAGGTTTGAAATTGCTTGAGAAATCATCAGACAAGAGTATAACAATTATCTATTTTGTTAAAAATAAATTATTAATTTTTATTATTTATAGCTTGTTAATAAAGATGAAAAAAATATCTTATTACATTTTTTACGTATTTTTAAGTGTATGCTTAACGGCTTGTCCAGACTCTGAAAAGCCTGCTACGCCTGCTACTACTTGTAATCCGCCAGAGGGTTTACATTCACGTTATTGGAAATTGGTGAATGTAACTGCTGACTATACCATTCCTGCCACCAAGAAACAAGCTCTATTAGATGCTGCAAGACGAACTATGTGGTTTCCTGATTGCAAAGTAGTGATGATGGACAAAAACAGCCAAGCTACATGGGGTACTTATTCGGTTTCTGGTACAACTTTAGAGTATATCCCCAACAACAAAGGGGTTACTTTTGGCAGCATTCAGATGATTGGAATGATAGTAGTGATAGACTATTACAAATGTCTTTTTCATGTTTCAGCTCTTGATTTTAGCCGACAAATAGGTAGCACACAGTTTGAAGCTATGTTTGGTTTTGCACCCTATAATGGTATCATTACATTTGAATATAACAATATATAGCTATTGCCCAACATAATAGATTTTTCACATTCGTAATGATGTGTAAATGTCTGTTCTTTTCAGTAGTATTTTAATAGAGATTATACAGCGGAGGGCAATCTTCGCTGTTTGTGTTTATAAAAATGTGTAAGACTCATGTATAGTTTTTTAGAATAGTCATACTACTATTTTTTGATATAAAAAAATAGTAGTATTTGTTTGTGATTTTTAAGGTAGAATGGTATGTTTGGGGTATTAGAGGTTTGTGGCTGTATTATGTAATGCTTATTGTGTATTTATGTTCTTTACTAAAAAACTTGTTGCATAAAAAAGTAAGGTAGTGCTATAGATGTAATGCTCAAAACTAACATTTTTTTGAGAAATATTAGTTTTTATATAGTCCCAGCATTACTTGTGTGGCACTACCAACAGTAAATATGGTGATAGCCAAACTGATAGTATTTGAGAATAACGAATTGATAAATTTACGCAGAGTGCGTAAATTAACCATTGCACAATCTTTGTAAACAGATAATATTCAAAATGGAAAACGAGAAAATTATAATTATACCCAACGGCCTTAATGACAAATTTTATGCTGATTTGATAGAACAAGCTGAATTTGAGGCTGACTATTACGCTGATATGGCGGAAGATATGATAGAACAGGCTGAATTTGAGGCTGACTATTACGCTAATATGGCAGAAGATATGATAGAACAAGCTGAATTTGAGGCTGACTATTACGCTGATATGGCAGAAGATATGATAGAACAAGCTGAATTTGAGGCTGACTATTACGCTGATATAGCAAGTGATTATTATGGAGGCTCTGTGCCTGATAAAAAAGTTGATAGCTGGATTGCAGTTTACTCTGACTTTAGCACAAAATCGTCTGAAAATATAAATACACTTAGTAAAAATAATCTACTTTGTTTCATTCATAAAAAATTGAACAGAACATCTAAAACAGGTAAAACAGCCTATTTTAGTTACCATATTGTAGATGAAAATTTACAAATTACACAACTAAAAGTAGGTAATTATCTCTGCAAATTTGCTGAAGATGAGCATTGGGTTGCTTGGGATTATGAAAATAAATACATTAAAGAACAACATTATTTAACTTTTTCACATCAAAAAAACTCTAATTACAAGTTTGAAAGAACATTTGTTTATCCAATAGATTATACATTTGCAAGTATTGTTACGCTACACAAATACAATCCTTTTAATTTTTCATTCAAAAAATTAAATTTTCTAAATAAGAACTCAGTAACGTCTTGTGGAGATAAGTTAGCCAGACTTACAATTTTTGATGCAAAAGGCAGGTTTTTAGAACTTTCTATCTATGATTTTGAGAATAATATTGTTCCACTTTTAGTAGAAATAAGTAATTCTGTTTCTTTTATTGATTTTGTTTTAAAAGAGCATTTAAAATGTTCTGTGAAATATTTGAATAGAATGAAAAAGGATTTACAACAAAATCCTGATGAATTTATGAAAGTTAGCTTTCTTAATATAAAAGAGAATATTAATAAAATGCTAAAGCAAAATTCTAAGTTCTTGCCAAACTCTGTAAAAAATAACTCAAATAGCGAAACCGTTTTATTAATGAAAGAATTTGAAAAATTAAGTAACGAAATTAGTTTATCAATTAAATAAACCTAACCCCCAATATAACCTTGACAATATTTGAAACTTTTAGAGATTACAGTTTAACCAACGGACAGCAAGAACTTCTAAAAGCCCTAAATGACTTTTTGGAAGATAACATTAATTGTTTCTTGCTAAAAGGTTATGCAGGTACAGGAAAAACCTTTATGATGAAAGGTTTAACAGATTTTCTCAGGTCTGTAAACAGACCTTTTGTATTGGCAGCACCGACAGGACGTGCTGCAAAAGTCATCTCGAAAAGAACAAAAGTAAAGGCTTATACAATCCACAAAACCATTTATTCAAATAAAGACATCAAAGAGTTTAAGACTGAAAATACAGAAGGTACAGAAACCTTTAAATTTGAGTATTCTCTTAGATATAATGAAGACAAAGAAAATACAGTCTATATTATAGATGAAGCCTCTATGCTTGCTGATGTATATTCAGAAGGCGAGTTTTTTCGGTTTGGTTCGGGTTATTTGCTCAAAGATTTGTTAAGATATATCAATTTTGACAATAATAGTAGTAAAAAGAAAATCATTTTTGTAGGCGACAATGCTCAGTTACCGCCTGTAAATATGAACTTTTCCCCTGCACTCAATGAACAGTATTTGCGTGAAAAATACCAAGTTTCTGTAAGCAGTTACGAATTAACAGAAGTCGTCAGACAGCAAAAAGATAGCGGCATTTTGCATAATGCAACCAAGATTCGTGCTTCACTGAAAAGCAATATTTTTAATCAGATTGATATTGAAACGAATTTTGCAGACACAAAACCTATTCAATATAAAGATTTACTAAAAACGTACTTGCAAGCCTGTGGAAATCAAATTGATGATGAAACGATAATTATTGCTTATGCAAATTCGTCAGTTAAGGAGTATAACGACTTTGTAAGAAGCCATTTTTTCCCGAACCAAAGCACAATTACAAAAGGCGACAAGGTAATTTTAGTAAGCAATAACTACAATTACCAAATTGAATTACTGAATGGAGATTTTGGCATTATACAAGAAGTAAGTCCCATTAATGAAACAAGAAATATTACCTTAAAACGCAAAAATAAATCAGGAAACGTAGTAGAAATAAAAGTCCCTTTACATTTCCGAAATGTTACTATTCAATTCAAAGATACAGACGAAAAGCCTTATAATATTGAGTGCAAAATCATTGAAAATATTTTGTATTCCAAAGAACGTGATTTAAGTTCAGACGAATTAAAGGCTTTATACCTTGACTTTAAAATTCGTAATCCATTCTTAAAAGCAGGCACGAAAGAACTAAAAGATGCTTTGCGGACAGACAAATATTTTAATGCTTTACGTATCAAATTTGGCTATGCGGTAACTTGCCATAAATCACAAGGTGGAGAATGGAAACGTGCTTTTGTAAATTGCAAAACTGCAATGGGCTACTTTAATGCTTCCTATTTTCGTTGGCTTTATACTGCACTCACAAGGGCGAAAGAAGCACTATACACACTCGATGAGCCACATTTCAGAGTTGGCAGTAGCCTAAAACCGCCTAAAATAGAAAATATTACACCAAGACAAGATTTGATAGTGCTGAAACCTGATGTTTTAGAAACTGAATTGTCTTTTGATTTACCACAAGAACAACCTTTTTTACAGAGTATTTTCTATGCTGTTTTTGAATTGGTAAAAGATGAAGGAATTAGTGTTGATAGTATAAAACATCATTCATATTGTGAAGACTATACTTTTTCAAAAGGTATAGAAAAATGTACCTTTAAAATTTACTACAATAATCAGCACAAAATAAGTAATATTCAAAAACCAAATGGAACAAGTGAGTTGATAAATTTACTTTCTCAAAAATTACAAACACTTGAAAAAAAGACAATTATAATTGATTATCAAGAAGAAGTATTGACAGAACTAAGCAGCAAAGTATTTGATTTTACAGAGCCTTTTTTACAAGATTTTCACGATTTCATTTTGGCAAAAGTAGGTAGTCAAAATATTATCATTTTTGACATCAAACAAAATCAATGGTTACAAAAATACATTTTTAAAAGAGGAAATTTTATTGCTGAAATTGATTTTTTCTACAATGGAAAGAAGCAGTTTAATCGTTTTGTTCCTCAACCACAAAAAAGCACTTCTATTGAATTGCTAAATGAAATTATTTCACTAATCGGAAATTTGAAATAATGCAAGACTTTCAAACCATAAAAAAACAGGCAGACGAATTTCGTAAAGCCAAAAAATATACTGATGCTTTACCTCTTTACAAGCAACTTTGGGAAGAATACCGAGAGGATTGTAATGAGTGGGAAGGTTGGGGTTATGCTTTTTGCCTAAAACAGCAAAAGGATTATAGGCAGTCTTTAGAAATTTGTAGAGAAGTGTATAAACTCAAACCAGATTTTGAAAATATTAAAGGAGTTTATGCGTGGTGCATTTATTATACAGAAATTGCAGTTGAAAAAGTAAATGATGAGCCTAAGTTTTTTAAAGCAGGCGAAGGAATTTTAAAATTGTCTAAGCAAGAAGACCAATATTCACCTTACACACAAACTGTTTTCAAAGTTTTACAATATTTAAATGACAAAGCCATTTATCCAACTGACAAAATTTTAGAATGGACTGATAAACTAAATTATGAAATTTTGGATAATACGCCTTTTTCATTTACAGATAACGAAGGTAAAATAAGGGAGTTAGCACCGAAAAAAGAGCAATATTTTATGTGGCGTACAAAGGCATTACTTGAAAAAGGGTTGTTTGGTGAATGTATAAAATTAAGCCAAAAAGCATTAGATACATTTGAAAACTTCCATTATGGTAATGAAGTCTGGTTTGCAAGGCGTATTTCGTTGTCTTATAAGGGTTTAGGACAACCAGAAACAGCTTTAGAACAGCTAAAAAGTTTGCTAAAACGCAAAAATGAGTGGTTTATTCACAAGGAAATAGCAGAGATTTATTTTGAGCAAGGAAACAACGAGCAAGCCCTAAAATTTGCTATTGATAGTGCTTTAAGTTTTGGAGATGCAGATAAAAAGTTGAACTTGTATAAACTTTTATCCGAAATTTTAATAAAAAATAATGAACAAGAAGCAGCTAAAAAGCATATTGAATTGATGTATCAAATCCGCAAGGCTAACGAGTGGAAAATAGATAACGATTTGCAAAATCTTATCAATAAATTTCAAATTGACACTACAAAAACAGTTAATCTGAGAGACTTTGAAAGAGAATTAAAGCAACTTTGGGAAAAATTAAAATTTAGCAATCAAACACAACTAATAGGAGTTGTAAAATCTATACTTCCAAACGGAAAAGCAGGCTTTATAGAAGCTGAAAATAAAAAATCCTACTATTTCCAATTAAGAAATTTTAAGGGTAAGCCTGAACTTGCCAAAGAAGGGCAAAAAGTATCATTCTTTTTAGAAGAAGGTTTTGATGCGAAAAAGAATCAAAAAACGGTAAATGCGGTAAATGTAAAGTTAGTGCGGTAAAAAAGTAAAAACATAAAGCAACTTTACATTTATTACAAAACAAAAGTGCTAAATCTATTATAGTTACTTTCTTAATACTTTTATGCTTGGTAAAGCATAGTGCTTATAAAAACACCTCTTTACCAAGCATTATGCCTTACTTCTCCCCCTTCTCTTGTAAAATAGCTATTTCCTTCAAAATATCATTCAGCATCTCTACTTGTAGTTGTTGTACCTCCAGCAGTTCTTGTTGTTGGTGCATCATCAACAAATCTATTTTTTCGTGCAACATTCTAATCTCCAGTTCCGATTTCAGATTGACCATATAATCTTTTTTGGCTCTTTCTCTGTCTTTTTCTTCTTGGCGGTTTTGGCTCATCATAATAATTGGGGCTTGGATAGCTGCCAAACACGACAAAATCAGATTCAATAAAATAAACGGAAAAGGGTCAAAGGCTCTGTTGTTCAACCAAAGCACATTGGCAAGTATCCAAACCAATAAAAATACACCAAAAGAACTAATAAACACCCAACTACCGCCAAAAGTAGCTACTTTGTCCGCAATGCGTTGCCCTACTGTAAGTATTTGTGTATTCGTATCTTCCAACTCATCAGACACAATACTTTGGTCTTGCAAAGACTTCAAAACTTTACTCTCTAATGCCGACAGTTTGCCCCTATCCTTTATCAAACATTCTTCTATATATTCTTCCCTGAAATTATTGAGTTCTGCCAGAGATAAGTAGTTATCCTTCGTGAAATGCGGATATTCATGTTGTATAAACAACAATAAGGCAGGACGCAATGCCCTACCTACAACCCTTTCTTGTAAAGAAAAAGTTTGCCCAGAAATATCACTCACAAAAGTTTTCATAGTTATTACCCTTCGTTTTATATATCTTTAGTCTAAATCTTCGGCAGGTGCTTCATCTGTTAATGAATAATTTGCTTTTTTCTTTGCCAATAAACGCCTACGTTCTTTTAACAATAAACCAACAAAGTACAATTTATTAGGATTCAAAACCCTTTTTACTTTGCCTATCCACGAACTCCGAGAATAGTTGCGTTGGCTCTCAAACGGTACTAATGACGTAGGAACAGGGTACACACAACGCACTGTATTTATAGCCTCCAACGCCTCAAAACCCTGCCAGTCGTCTGTGGTGTGTCTGATGGGCAGTAGTTTTTTGGCTAATTCTTCGGCAGCCTCCCTAAAAATCACGTAGGCAGCTGATGAACCTA
>CANGYA010000182.1 GCA_947457925.1 Cytophagales bacterium
CTAAGTGCCGTAGGCACGAAATATGTCGTGCCTACGGCACTTAGAGAGAGTTGGGGTTTAATTTTTCTATAACTATGTCGTTCCTAACGGAACTTTTTAAAAATAATTAATTGATTATCAAATAATTAAAAACATATACTTTAATCTTCTTAGCCGAACAGCATTGGACGTTAGTCTGTGAGTCTTTGATTATCAAGAGATTACAGACTAAAGTCTGTGGTACATTTATTCTTTCCAATTACTTACTAACAATCAACGATTTATGAATAACTTAGACATTTTATATTCGATGAATGACCAAAAACCTGCCCTACGCAGTGCCACACCTTATTGGATAATTGGTGTAGTGGTATTGATAGTAGGATTTTTTTTAGGCGGTATTTTGGCTTGGGTGCTAAAAGGCGTAGGCGTATTAGTAGCATTGGTCGGACTTGCCTATTATTTTGGGAGAGGGCAAAACGAAATTTTTTTGACTTACGAACACTTAATTGTAAAAACAAAGGCTGGCGAAAAACAGCTACAACTAACCGAACTCAAAAAAGTAGAGTTGAATTTTGTGGAAAATGGCAGGGTGCAACGCAAGGCTTTTTTTGGTTTAGACAATTATGTGGTAGATGAAAAAACCGTACTTTCTTTGTCTGATGGAGCTAATAAACAGTACGAAGTAGCTGCACAATACTTTGATAAAGAAGAATTTACAACTTTTTTACGAGTATTTCAAATAGAAGGACAAGGGTATTTGTTACAAGAAAATGACCGAATCAAACAACTATTAAAAGAAAATGAAACCTACCTAACTACCTGCAAAAAAGAACAAGCCCAACTCACACAAGCACTGATAGAGGCGTATAAAAACGTATATGTGCAGCGTGGCGACCACTATTTGAAAGAAAATCCCAACGCAAACATTCTTTATACAGATGCCCGCAACCCGAATTACAAGGTTTATTTTATAGAAAATGATTATTTGCCTGCGGTACAAGGCGGAAATTTGGAAACATCTTTGTTTTTGTTGAAACAAGCCGAAGACAATATTGCGTTGGCAAAAATACAAGTAACTTCTTTTGAAGAAATAGCACAAAAACTACAACAAAGACTACAAAAAAACGAAGCCGAACAAAAAGCACGCAAAGCAAGAGGGAAAATAGAGGAACTAAGTATAAAAAATGAGTTGAGTGGCTTGAATGGTTCGGACAAAAGAGAATTGGAGTTGCAAATAGCTACACTGGACGAACTGCAAAAAGTGGCATTGGAACTAAACGGCATTACAGATTTGGATAGGGCTGCCTACCTCAAAAAACAAGCCTCCGAACTATTAGCAAAGCAAGTGTAAAACCTCACCCACACCCGTCCAACTCAGTTACCTCTCCATTTAGAGAGGAGGGTAAAACTCCCCTCCCAATGTGAGGGCATCTGAGCTAAAAAGGCTATGATGGGGGTCAAAAAAAGCCCCTCTCCAAATGGAGAGGGGTTGGGGTGAGGTTTTACACCCTATGCGTTACCGTACTACTTGCCTGTGCCGAAGGAAAGATAATCATATCTGCAATATTGACATGGGCAGGACGACTAACCGCAAACCAAATACATTCGGCTACGTCATGAGGTGTTAGGGGCTGCAAACCGTTGTAAACTTGCTTGGCTCTTTGGGCATCACCTTTGAACCGCACCAAAGAAAATTCGGTTTCGACCATACCGGGGTTAATACCTGTAACCTTGATGCCGTGCTTCACCAAATCTAAACGCATACCTTGACTAAGGGCATCTACCGCAAATTTAGAGGCACAGTACACATTGCCGTTAGCATATACTTCTTTGCCTGCTATAGAACCGATATTGACAATATGCCCCTGCCCTGCCGTTATCATCTGCGGAATGACTGCCTTAGACACGTACAACAATCCTTTTACATTAATATCTATCATTGCGTCCCAATCTGCCAATTCTCCGTCTTGTATAGCTGCCAAACCGTGTGCATTGCCCGCATTGTTGATAAGTATATCTATATTTTTGAAATTTTCGGGTAAACTGTCAATAGCTTTTTGTACTTCTTCGGCATGGCGTACATCAAAACTAAGACAATGTACGGCTGTTTGTGTGCCTAATTCTGCTTGTAGGTTGGCTAATCTGTCTTGTCTTCTGCCACAAAGTACCAAACGGATTTGGTGTTGGGCAAATAGTCGGGCTGTAGCTTCGCCAATGCCCGAAGTAGCCCCTGTAATCAATGCTGTTTTCATGGGTGTTTGTTTGGGGCAAAGGTAGGGAAAAATTTACTACAAAGTAATTGTTACAACAACAAAGGTTTTGATTGTAGCATAGGCTTTAGCCTGTGAAAAAACAATAAGATTTTGATTGTAGCATAGGCTTTAGCCTGTGAAAAAAATAAGGTTTTGGTTGTAGCATAGGCTTTAGCCTGTGAAAAAAATAAGGTTTTGGTTGTAACATAGGCTTTAGCCTGTGAAAAAAATAAGGTTTTGGTTGTAACATAGGCTTTAGCCTGTGAAAAAAAAATAAGGTAGCAATAAAAAAGAACAAGACTCCCCAAAGGAAGTCCTGCTCGGTGTTTTTACAACAAAAGATTTTTATTGTAAATAGCTGCAAAATGTGATGACACAAAGGTAATTAAAAAAGTTTATCATGCAAATATTTTGAGGAAAACTTTTTTATTTTCATTCAATAAAATAAATTGTGGAAAATTTAGTGATTATTTTATGAAAACCCAAATCCCTTTTGTAGTAGGCTTAGACATAGGCGTATCGTCTATAGGCTGGGCTGCGGTAATTAGACCAGAATTTGCACGCCAATACGCCCAAATTTTAGGAGCTGGAGTGCGTATCGTACCTTTAACGGTAGATGAAAACACAAATTTTCCGAAAGGAAAAGCCATTACCACAACCAAAGACCGTACAATGAAACGGACTGCCCGCCGAAACTTGCACCGTTACCGTTTGCGTAGGCACAAATTGATGAAAAAATTAAAAGAAGTGGGAATGTTGCCAAACGAAGAACTATTTGGCTTATCGGCATTGGCACTCTACGGCTTGCGAGATAAGGCGTTGAAAGAACAGTTGAGTTTGGAGGAAATTGGGCGTATTTTGTTGCACCTGAACCAAAAAAGAGGCTATAAAAGCAGCCGAAAAGCCCAAAATGAAGACGAGGAAGGCACTAACGAAACAACAGACAAGCCTACCAAGCAAAATAAAGATAAAACAGCCGAAAAAGACAAGCCAACAGAAAAAGGTTATCTCGAAAAAATTGCGGACAGAGAAAAGGCTTTGGCAGAAAGTGGGCAGACGATTGGACAGCATTTTTACCAAGAGTTTCTAAAAAATCCTTTGTTCCAAACCAAAAACGAAATTTACAATAGAGATACTTACAAGGCAGAGTTTAATAAGATTTGGAAGTTTCAGGCTCAATTTTACCCGAAGTTATTAACGGAAAAGCTACGCAAGGAGATTGGCGAGGAGATTATTTATTATCAACGCCGTTTGAAATCTCAAAAGCACTTGGTGAGTTGGTGTAGCTATGAACCTACGAAGGAAATAGTAGGCAAAAGTGGCAAGAAAATAACGACAGGTTACAAAACTGCCCCCCGCAGTTCGCCATTGTTTCAGGAGTTTGTGGTGTGGCAACAGGTAAATAACCTCAAAATTTTGACACACAGCAACAAAAAAGGACAAGAGTTGAGCCTTGCCGAAAAAGAATATTTGTTTGCCCAACTGAACCGCAACACAAAACCGAAAATTTCTGCCAAAGAATGTTTGTTATTATTGGCGAAGTTTGACAGTAAATATGCAGACAAAAACGTAGGCTACAGTCTGAATTTTGAAAATATAGAGTGCAACCGTACCTATGCAGAATTGTATAAAATCTTAGGCGAAAACCCTGATTATCAACACTATTTGCAGTTTGAACATATATACGTAGATGCTGTCAATGACATAACAGGCGAAGTGTACGAACTCATTACGAAAGATTTTGAGCAACAACCAATGTATAAACTTTGGCATTTGTTGTATGCCACAGAGGAAGACAAACACCTCAAAGAAAGACTGGACGACAACAACGGCTTTTTTAGGTTTGATGCTGCTACTGTGTTGGCTTTGTGCAAAATAGATTTTGTAAAAGCTGGTTTTGGCAATTTGAGTGCGAAGGCAATACGGAAATTATTGCCCCAAATGGCAAAAGGTTTGGCGGTGAGAGATGCCTGTGAAATGGTAGGCTACAAATATTCGGACAGCGAAACACTAACAGAAAGAGAAAACCGACCTTTGAAAGATAAACTGGACGTATTGCCCAAAAACTCTTTGAAAAACCCTGTGGTCGAGAAGATTTTGAACCAAGCTATTCAGTTGGTCAATGAAATTATGGAGGAATATGGAAGACCCACCGAAATTCGAATAGAGCTGGCGAGGGAACTGCGTATGAATGCCAAAAAACGCCAAGACATGACTAAAAAAATAGGCGAAAAAAGCCGAGAGAAACTCAAGCTGGAGGCAGACCTGCGGGATTTGATAGACAAAGGCAAAATAAAACGCAAAGAAGGCAGAGATAGAATTTCTTTAGGCGACTTGCTTAAATATGAATTGTGGAAACAACAAGACGGTAATTCGCCTTATACGGGCAAAAATATTCCACTTGCACAGTTGTTTGACACACAGTTTTATGACAAAGACCATATTTTTCCGCAGTCGAGGTTCTATGACGATTCGCCTACCAATTTGGTATTGGTAGAAAAAGCCGAAAATTTGGCTAAAGGCAACAAATACCTTTCGGCAGCAGACTACATCAAACAAGTAAAAGGAGAAGCCGAATTTGAGGCGTTTATGAACAGAATAAACGACTGTAAGGGCTTTTCGAGAACAAAAAAAGCAAGGTTATTGGCTACGGAACTTCCCGATGACTTCATTACCCGACAGTTGGCAGACACCCGATATGTAGGCAAAAAATTGAAGGAAATTTTGCGAGATGTGTGTAGCAATGTAACCAGCACCACAGGCAGCGTAACCGCCTATTTGCGTGAGCAGTGGGAGTTAGATGCTGTTATGTTAAAAAATGAGGAAGGAAAAGTACAGTTAGACAAAAATAAATTTGCTATCAAACTCAAAGAAAGTTTGCTAAAAGAAATGCGTTTTGAGCAGTACCCCCACCTCAAACAAAGAGATGAAGAACTGCAAAAACTCATAGAAACAGGCAAAGCAACAGACAAAGACAGGGAAAAATACAGAGCCGAACAACGCAAAAACCGTGATGACCACCGCCACCATTTGTTAGATGCCGTAGTCATTGCCTTTACAACAACAAGACATATTCAGTACCTCAATAACCTTAATGCTGCCTACCAAAACCCCAAAGAGGCACAACAAGCAAAAGACGAGAAGATTTTTGCTGCCCCAATGCCAGATTTTCGGGAGGTAGTAAAAGGTGTATTGGCGGGGACGTTGGTGTCTTTCAGAGGAACAAGAAAAATAGGCTCTTGGCGTACCAACCCCGCCACAGGAAAAAGGGAATTGACACCGAGAGGTTATTTGCACAAAGAAACTTTGTATGGTAGTGTAAAAAGATACGAAGTGCTGAAAATAGGAAAAAAACTATTTGAGCAAATAGACCAAATTGTAGATACGGAACTTAAAACACAACTGCAAACCCTACTGAAACAGTACGGTGGCGAATGGGGAGCTTTGGAAAAGTACCTCAAAAAGAAACCTTTGCTCAAAAATGGTAAACCTGTAGAAGAAATTACGGTGTTTAGCAGACAAGTTACTGCCAAATATGCCCTCGACAGCATAGTAGCAAAAGATACGCAGTACATAGTGGACGAGGGAATTAGGCGGAAAGTAGAAGAAAGGCTACAGGTACACGCCCAAATAGACCAACAAATAGAAACACTGAAAGCCAAAAAGCCAAAAACCTTAGAAGACGAGGCAGCCATTAGAGAACTGCAAGCCCAAAAGCTACAGCCTTTGTGGTTGAACGAAGCCAAAGGGATTGAAATAAAGACGGTTAAACTGTTTACCAAAAACGACAATTCGGTTACGCCACTGTACGACAAACCCAATACGCCTTATGTACAACAGCGAAACAACCACCATGTAGCCCTTTACAAAGACCGAAAAGGCAAAATACAAGAGTGTGTAGTTACGTTTTGGGAGGCGGTAACTCGCAAAAGGCTGGGGCTGCCTGTGGTCATAGAAAACCCCAAAGCCGTTTGGCAGCAAATAACCGAACAGCAAATAACAGACAGGTTCATCGTAGGCAAAGAGGCAAATATGCCCGAAAAAGACTGGGAATTTGTGCAAGCTATTGTAGGTGATGAAATGTTTGTACTGGATTTGGACAAAGAAACCCTACAAAAAGCCATAGCCGAAAATGATTATGTACTAATAAGCAAGCATTTGTATAGGGTGCAGAAATTTTCTTCTGGTGAATATGTTTTTAGGCATCACTTAGAAGCAAATATTGATAATGAAAAAGCTGCTATTACACTTACTAAATCTTCTTTTGAAAGAGGCATTAAAGTAAAAATTAGCCGTTTAGGAAAAATCAGCATTGCCTAAGCCTTTTCAGTGAACAGTAAACAGTTACCAGTATATTCGCCTTTAGGCGAATGTACTGGTATTTTGTTTTACCACTTGTCTGTGAATAACTTTTGTACTAATAAATGCTTGTATCATTTGTAATTTTACTAATTAATTCATAAATTGATAAAAGGTTAGCAAAATTTACAAAAAAGTATTACCAAAAATAAATATAGCAATTACACATACTTACTGATAACTGTTTACTGATAACTGTTTACTGTAAAAACTATGCTAAAAAGAACCTTATATTTTGGAAACCCCGCTTACTTGTCTAAAAAAAATGACCAATTAGTAATTACACTACCCAATACCCCCGAAGGCATTAACAACCAAGCAAGTGTGCCGATAGAGGATATTGGACTGGTAATACTCGACCACCCACAGATTCAACTGTCGCAGTCCCTCATGGCTACGCTGCTGCTGCACAATGTTGCGATGATAACCTGCGATGAACAGCACCTACCCACAGGACTACTACTGAACCTAAACGGACACAGCCACCAAACTCTGCACTTCAGAAACCAAACAACAGCCTCTGAAGCCCTCAAAAAACAACTGTGGCAACAGACCGTAAAGGCAAAGATACTAAACCAAGCGGGGCTGCTGCGAGAGGTGCAACAACCCAGAGAAAACCTGCTGCGAATGGCAACAGACGTAAAAACAGGCGACAGCACCAACCAAGAAGGACAGGCGGCGGTGTATTATTGGAAAAATATTTTTAGAGATTTTGCACACCTACAAAACTTTACGAGAGAACGAGAAGGCATACCACCCAACAACCTGCTCAACTACGGCTACGCCATACTGCGAGCCACCGTAGCCAGAGCCTTAGTAGGGTCGGGACTACTGCCCACATTTGGGATTTTTCACCGCAACCAATACAACGCCTATTGTTTGGCAGACGACATCATGGAACCCTACCGCCCCTACGTGGACAAAATGGTGTACCACCTGCTGCGCCAAAGAACCGACAACGCCCAAACCATGCCCACAGACCTGAATTTGGACAAAGCTACCAAACAAGCCCTACTGGGAATACCCGCAATGGACGTGCTAATAAATGACGAGAAAAGTCCGTTATTGGTGGCGGTGCAACGCAGCACTGCCTCACTGGTACGGTGTTTCGAGGGAAGCAGCCGTAAAATTAACTATCCAAACCTGTAGAACGGACTTCATTCCGTTCTACACTATAATTTAAACGGACTGAAGTCCGTTCTACAGTTATGTTACACGAAAGACTAAGCCAATACAGAATTATGTGGGTATTTGTTTTTTATGACCTACCAACCGAAACCGAAAAGCAACGGAAAGCTGCAACGGAGTTTCGGAAATTAATGTTAAAAGATGGTTTCACGATGTTTCAGTTTTCTATGTACATACGCCCCTGTGCCAGCAGGGAGAACGCAGACGTACACACCAAACGAGTGAAACAATGGTTGCCCGCAGAGGGGCATGTAGTAGTGATGAGCCTGACGGATAAGCAGTTTGGTATGATGGAGATTTTTTATGGGCGAGAGCCACAGAGCAAACCCGAAGAACCTGACCAACTGACACTATTTTGAAATCAATTAACAGTTATCAGAGAGTAGGTGTCGTATTTATTAATATCAACTACATACTACTAACTGAAAAATTAGGATTAAAAAAACGGCTTCGCAAGGATAATTTTATCCTGAAAAGCCGTTTTTTTTCTTTGAAAACTCATTGTAACTCACTCATTTTGAAGAACATACACAGGATATGTTTTCAAATATCACATTTTGCAAGCAATTTACAACCCTTTGCCCTGCTTTGTCTATCCAAGTACAGTTTTCAAATATCACATTTTGCAAGCAATTTACAACTATCAAGGCAATCAAAGAAACATTCCCCTTGTTTTCAAATATCACATTTTGCAAGCAATTTACAACAATACTTTGCAACTGGCAGCAGGGTTTCATGTTTTCAAATATCACATTTTGCAAGCAATTTACAACTCTTTGGTTATCTGGTATATATTTCGGAGTGTTTTCAAATATCACATTTTGCAAGCAATTTACAACTGTGGGGTTCGGCTGATTTAGTAGCCTATAAGTTTTCAAATATCACATTTTGCAAGCAATTTACAACTCTATTCAATTCGGATTGCATGGTTTTGAGGTTTTCAAATATCACATTTTGCAAGCAATTTACAACTATATGAGATTAGCTTACCAAGTTTGGGCTGTTTTCAAATATCACATTTTGCAAGCAATTTACAACTGTTGTTAAAATATTGACTTAGTAGGCTTAGTTTTCAAATATCACATTTTGCAAGCAATTTACAACAAGGTATTTTCTACACTGCTAAAATCAGGAGTTTTCAAATATCACATTTTGCAAGCAATTTACAACAGAATTGATAAAAACCCTAATTACAAAGGAGTTTTCAAATATCACATTTTGCAAGCAATTTACAACTTCGCTGTCTTTCTTTTGAATTAAACAAGGTTTTCAAATATCACATTTTGCAAGCAATTTACAACTCATAGTTGAAAGCCCTAAATCGGCTGTTAGTTTTCAAATATCACATTTTGCAAGCAATTTACAACATACTATAAGGGTTAATTCGCAGGGGCAATGTTTTCAAATATCACATTTTGCAAGCAATTTACAACTGAAACCATTGCTTGCATAATAGTAAGCAAGTTTTCAAATATCACATTTTGCAAGCAATTTACAACTGGCAAGAAGCAATAAAAACAGGGAAACATGTTTTCAAATATCACATTTTGCAAGCAATTTACAACCACCGTACCGAATGTAGCTATCTATTGATGGTTTTCAAATATCACATTTTGCAAGCAATTTACAACGGAGAATTTCCAGAACACAACAACGGTACGTTTTCAAATATCACATTTTGCAAGCAATTTACAACAGTCTCATTTAAGATACCATAATGTAGAATGTTTTCAAATATCACATTTTGCAAGCAATTTACAACCCAACTCGGTTTTGTGAACAATAAAATCTTGTTTTCAAATATCACATTTTGCAAGCAATTTACAACCCAAATAGGAAATGGTAGAAAATCTAAATTGTTTTCAAATATCACATTTTGCAAGCAATTTACAACTTGTAGGCTAAAACCGCAAAAAGGGTTTCTGTTTTCAAATATCACATTTTGCAAGCAATTTACAACTTGAAAATAGCACAGGTGTAAATAAGTCCAGTTTTCAAATATCACATTTTGCAAGCAATTTACAACCGCCTTCTGTTAATTCTAAATTTTGCAGTTGTTTTCAAATATCACATTTTGCAAGCAATTTACAACTATTTAACATAATAATAGAATAAATATTATGTTTTCAAATATCACATTTTGCAAGCAATTTACAACACCTAGGCCGTACTCTTTTGCGTCCTCTGGTTTTTAAATATCACATTTTGCAAGCAATTTACAACAGGCGTTTCGTTGCCTGTATGGTAGTATGTGTTTTCAAATATCACATTTTGCAAGCAATTTACAACTAACTACGGTAAATTTTTAGAACACTTGTCGTTTTCAAATATCACATTTTGCAAGCAATTTACAACTACTAACAGAGGTAAGAGATAACGTATTAGGTTTTCAAATATCACATTTTGCAAGCAATTTACAACAAGGGCAAAAGAGAACAGCTTAATCTCTCTGTTTTCAAATATCACATTTTGCAAGCAATTTACAACTCAGGAACGAAACGATAAAAAGGTGTGTGTGTTTTCAAATATCACATTTTGCAAGCAATTTACAACACTTGATTTATATGATGCCAATGAAAATAAGTTTTCAAATATCACATTTTGCAAGCAATTTACAACATGTGTTACGCCGTCTTTAGTGATAATATCGTTTTCAAATATCACATTTTGCAAGCAATTTACAACTCAAAAACAACTGTGTAAGTCTTTTGCCAAGTTTTCAAATATCACATTTTGCAAGCAATTTACAACTTTTTCGGTAAGTTCCTGTGCTTTGTCCTTGTTTTCAAATATCACATTTTGCAAGCAATTTACAACTCATATAGCTGCCAAAATAATAGTCGCCAAAGTTTTCAAATATCACATTTTGCAAGCAATTTACAACAGGGTCAAATGAATAGCAAAATCTTAGTTTGTTTTCAAATATCACATTTTGCAAGCAATTTACAACAGGGTCAAATGAATAGCAAAATCTTAGTTTGTTTTCAAATATCACATTTTGCAAGCAATTTAC
>CANGYA010000183.1 GCA_947457925.1 Cytophagales bacterium
CTTCAAGAAGCTCTATAAAGATGACATCTTTCTAAAAGATGTCATCTTTATAGAGCTTCTTGAAGACAATCAAACTTATTTCTTTGAAAAAAATTAGTTTCACTATAAGTTTTTAAAGCACGACCCTAGTAGCCCTTGTGGAATTTTTTTACATAAATTTTAAAATATTACTGAACAAAACCCATAAAACTTTGAAAATAATAGGCTTTTTGTGCTTTTAAGTTTAGCATGACAAAAAATAGCTAATGCACTCTCCTATCCGTAAATTTATCTCAAAAAACACTGAAATACGTAGAAGTGTGGCAGAAAATTTATTTATTTTCATTAGAGTTTATGAATAATTTTTTGCCAAAGCCCCACCCAAACCTGCGAAACGTCGCACCGCCCACAGGGAGGGCTAAAAAGGAGTTATTCATAAACTCTATTGCTTGTATGATTCAGCAAAAAATAGTGAACCTCGATGACATTAAAAACGAAGTGGGGAAAATCACCAAAAAGTACAAAACCGATAAAAAAAGTCATTGTAAACGACTGACCTATTTCTTACAGAACAACTGTTTATCTATGCTGTGGTTCATCTAAGTTATGGCTTAGAATTAGGGAAAAACAATATGAAACCATAATATTACCTCCTTCAAATATAGTAATTCTCTCAATGATTTTTATACCGTGTTAGTTGCTTTCTTTGGAAAAAGAGCAACTGTAATTTTATTACCCCCATTTCCAAATTGCCATACCCTTGTATTCTCACAATTCTTTTTTACATTTGTTTTCCTTTGCTATTCTGTTAGCTTTATGACAACAACTATCAAACACCTACTTTTTGCCTTGGCTTTGGGCGTTGCCAGCCCTGCGTATGCCCAGCAAACCCTCGTAGCCACGCACCACCAAAAAGATTTTCATGTTGGAGTGCAGCTTTTTGAGCAAAAAAACTATGCTGCTGCACAGTACCATTTACAACAATATTTGTTGCAAAAACCCGAAGAACAGTTGACTACCGAAGCCTCTTATTACTTGTTACTCATTGCTTTGTACCAACAAGACCCAACTTTTGAGGCTGTGCTGCAAAATTTTGTGCAACAACACCCCACACACCCACACACCACACAGGCGTATAGATTGGCGGGGGACTATTATTTTGACCAAAAAGACAATGAAAAAGCCGTTTATTTTTATGAAAAACTAAACAAAACCCCACAAAGCCCCGAAGAATATAAATCTTTGTTTAGACAAGGCTACATTTATTTTTCTAGGGAAGAATACCATAAAGCCCTGCCTATTTTTGAGCAAGCCAAAACAGGCTCACACGACTATATTTATGCTGCCGACTACTACGCAGGTTTTATTCACTACACACAAGGGCGTATGCCAGCGGCTTTGGAGAGTTTGGAAAAAGCAAGTTCTGATGCCGTTTATAGAAAAGAAAGCAATAAAATTATACCTCTGATTTATTATCAACAAAATAATTACAAAGATTTATCCGCATTTTTGCGAAAAGTAGAGGCAGCAGGAGATGTATTGAACAACAACCAACTTTTTTTGATGGGAGATGCCTATTACTACGAAAAAGATTACCAATTAGCAGCCCGTTATTACGACCAATATTATCAAAATGTAGGTGAAAGAACCGACAGAAACGTATTTTTCAAGTTGGGTTATTCTTTGGCAGCAGCAGGCGACAACGAAAAAGCAGCCACCGCCTACGCACACGCAGCAGACGCACAAGACAGTTTGGCACAAGTCGCAGCTTTTAACATGGGCGTAGCTTATTTGCAGTCGTCTAATAAACAGCCAGCCCTTAATGCCTTTGATAAAGTTCGCCAGCTTGGTATAGTGAAAAATTTGCAAGAAACAGGGGCTTTTAATTATGCAAAATTAAGCTATGAACTCAAAGATTTTGCAGGGACTATAGCAGCTTGTAATTTCTTCGAAACTAATTTCCCAAATAGCAGTTATGAGGACGAAATGAATGAATTATTGACGAATAGTTACCTCAATTCAGGAGATTATCTACAAGCATTGGAGTACATAGATAAAATTGCGACCAAAAACTACAAATTACGTATTACCTACCAACGGTTAGCTTTTAACAAAGCCGTAGAATATTACAATGCAGACCAATTTAAAGAAGCAGAAAATTTACTACAAAAATCTTTAAAATATCCTGTTAATACAGAATTGGCAAATAGTAGTTACTATTGGTTGGGCGAATTGCATAGCTACAACCAAGAGTACGAAACAGCTTTGTCTTTTTACAATAAAATTCCTGCCTCTGCCCCCGAATACAACGAGGCTTTGTATGGAAAGGCGTATGCAGCCTATAACCGCAAAGACTACGGCAATGCCACACAACTTTTCAAGCAATATTTGCAAAAAGGCAGCAGTGATGTGAATAAAACAGATGCCGAAGTTCGTTTGGCAGACTGTTATTATGTGCAAAAACAATATGATGAAGCCCTGAATTTATACGACAAAGCAAGCCGAATGGCAGGTGCAGACTTAGAATATTTGTATTTTCAAAAAGGTATGACTTTGGTAAATACAAGCTATACAGACGAAGCCCTGAGTACCTTCAGTACATTGGTGCAAACCTACCCACAGTCTAAATATGTACCCGCAGCTTTGTACCAAAAAGCCTTGTTATTATTTGACAATGGCAAAAAACCAATGGCGGTAGAGGAATTAATGACTTTGATTTTGCAATACCCACAGAGTAATTATGTACCAGATGCCTTGTTGCGAAGGGCTATTACGTTTCAGTTGTTGAATGAACAAGAAAAAGCTATAGCCGATTACGAACAGTTGTTGCAACAATACGCCAACCACCCTAATTCCGAAGATGCCATTAAAGCCTTGCAAGAATTACAAAGTAATGGTTACAATGTAGCAAATTATGACAATTTGGCGAATAGCTTTGCTAAATCTAATCCAAATAGTGGGGCTGCGGTAGAAGGCGAATTTAATGCAGCCAAAGTGTTTTATGACAATGGCGACTACCGCAAGGCTGTAGATGCTCTGCACCGTTTCATCAAAAAATATCCTGAAAATACCCTTGTACCAGATGCCAATTATTTCTTGGCAATGAGCTATGACCAACAAAATGACTATGAAAATGCTTTGTTTGCTTACTCAAAAGTAAAAGGCAACTACGAAGTACGTGCTTTGTTGCGGGCAGGTGAAATAGAACAAGCACGCAGCAACTACGCCCAAAGTGTGCAAAAATACGAGGCAGCCCTTAAAAATACGCCCAACAAACGGTACGAAGGCACAGCTTTAGCAGGACTTACGCAAGGCTACTTTGCGTTAAAGGACTTTGATAAATCCAAAAACTTTGCCCAGCAACTCATAGATAAAGGACATACTAAATTGACAGCTTTGGCGGAATTATACATGGGGAGAATTTTGTTGGAAAAAGGAGATTTTGCCAATGCTTTGTTGAGTTTACAAAAAATAACGCAAACCTACCAAGATATTTACGCTGCCGAAGCCCAATACAACATAGGTGTATTGTTGCGGAAACAGCAGAAATTTGAGGAATCCACAAAGGCATTGATAGAAGTCAAAAACAAATTTGCTACACACCGCAGTTGGTTGTACGAAGCCTTTTTGCTCATAGCCGACAATTATGTGTCTTTGGGCAATAAGTTTCAGGCAAAAGCTACTTTGCAATCTATCATAGACAACGCCACAGACGAAAAAGTGAAAGAAAAAGCCAAACAGCAGTTGGCTGGATTGTAGTAAACAAGCCCTGTGTCGTAGGACATCATACATTTGAAATTCTAATTACAAAATCTAAAAGGTATCAATTTTTTCAAAATTGATACCTTTTAGATAAAACTACTTTTTCAATACTTCTTTATTCTATTTCTCAAAATACCCAATAGACCCTCCTACCCAATCCATTCCTTTGTTAAAATCTACACCCAACATCTTTCCTTTACTCAACCGTACCAAGTTGGTTAGTCGTTTTACCTCGCCTTTGTGCCTAATCCACAACATACGAATTTCGGCTTTTGCAGGTATATCCAATGTTTCTATACAAGGAGCATACTTTACTTTTTCCATTAAAATAAACAAATGGCGTTGATTATCAGGTATTTGCTCTATCATTTCTTTTGTAACATCAAACTTCACACCCGAACCCGCAAAAGAATACAAAGGTTTGAGTACATAGTTTTCTAAGTCATCGGGAATAGTCTGCACATCACTCAAGAAACGAGTTTTGGGTACATACGGCGTATCTAAAAACGGCAAAGTAAATTTACTCATTTTACAGAACCAATTAGGGTGTCCTACCCACTGCACGTCCCACTCTTGGTGCAAATCCACACGAATATCCAACTGCGATTTTTTCAATAACAATTCATCAAAAATCAAACGGTTGTAAATTCTTTCTATCCAAATCTTACGTCCATCTCTTTCATAGTACAATTTTTTGCCTTCACTACGCAACTGCGTAATACAAACAGGACGTACCCCAAAATAGGCTTCGGTACAATAGAAATCTATCTTTGTTTTTTGTTTTTGAGGCTCTATTTCCAACAAAATTGTATTTTCTGTAGGAGCATCTCCTAACAGATGCTCACGCATGATACGCAAATAGTCTGTTTCTGTATGACCATCAAAGAAATTGGTGAGATTATCTGACAAATTGTAATGTTGGCGGTACATCTTGCTCAAAAAAATCTGAAAGGCGTACAAAGACGGAAAACCCTGCATTTCTATCACTCTTGGCATCAATTTATCGCCACCTACATCACACACCGCAAAGTCTATGGTAATAAAATCGGAATGAGGCGTATCATTAGGTACATAAATTTGCGAAGGAACAGCCTTTTCTATGTGTTGGCGGTAATGCGGACTGTCTATTTGTTGGATAATATCCTGACAAGCCTTCACCAATTCTTCTTTAAAGTAGGTAGGAATAAAAACAGGAGTTTCGCATATTTTAAAATCTACTACAAAATTAAAAGTGCCATAAATATCCTTTAAAAGATTTTGATATTTTTCAGGAGTAAATTGTTGGTTAAACTCTTGACGATATTTTGAGAACATACGATTTTGTCGTTTTGGTGAATAGTTATGCGTAAAAATATAAAAATAAGTAAGTACACCAAGTTTTTTACAAGTTAATTTATAGGAATAAGTTGCATTAAAAGGTACTCTACGTATAGAAAGTAGTGAAAATAGCAAGGTCAGAAGTAGTAAAAGAAATTAAATTTCAAGATTTTCAACCAATTAGCGGAAAAATCGTAAGAAAGAGTAAGAAAAATCTAAAAGTTTTATAGTACCTTTGTGGTCTGAAAAGGAACAGCATATAAAATACGGCAATTTTAGTGTTTCTTATTTTTCATTTATCATTTTACATGCCGAAAACCCGAATCTATGGCGGATAAACAAACGATACGACTCTTTAAAGTTTCGCGTGAACTAAACGTAGGGGTTACGACTTTAGTGGACTTTCTCCAGAAGAAAGGTCATGTCGTAGAAAGTAGCCCTAATACAAATATCACGTCAGAACAGTACCAGTTGCTCCTCAAGGAATTTGCAGCTTCTAAAGCTACAAAGAAAGAAGCCTCGTCGATAAACATTCAGAAGCCCCAAAATGACGTAGTGATTAAGTCTGAACCCTTGAACGAGAAGAAGAAAGAAAAGGAAGAAAAGGAGATTTTGATTAAGACGGTCAATAATACTACTGAAGTGGTAAAAACAGAAGCCCCAAAATTACAAGGCTTGACTGTAAAAGGCAAAATAGACTTAGATGGGAAGAAAAATAGCGGAGACGTAAAAGACAAAAGTCATAAAGAACAGCATCATCATAAACAACATGATAATAAGCATTATCATAAGAATCAACAGCACCAACAAAAACCTATTCAGAAAGTAGAGGAACAAAAGTTTATCAAACAGCCTGTTGTAGTGAATGAGGTAGAAAATCCCGTTGATAAAACCGAAGGTGATGCAAATGACAAAAAGACCTTTACGGTTTCAGGTGTCATGGCAAATAAAAAAGACAAAGATTTTATCCAAAATTTCAAGGACAATGCCGAGAATGATATAGTGATAGAGGCGAAAGCTGAAAAACTACAAGGATTGAAAATTTTGGGCAAAATAGAGTTGCCATCAGACAAAAAGAACAAAGGCGGAAACAACAATTCAGGTAACAAACCTGTTGCTTCTTCTGATGACGAAGCTAAAAAACGCAAACGTAAACGCATCAAGAACAAAAACAAAAATTCGTTGTCTGAAACAGCCAACGTGAAAAATCTTGATGACAAGAAAAAAGAGAGTGGGACTACTCCTCAAAATCCGCCAAGAACCAACAATCAAAACAATCAAAACAATAATGCTCATCAACATAAGAGAAATGAGCATAACAAAGGAGGCAGCGGAGGCGGACAGCACCACCACAACAGAAATAACAACAGTAACAGTAACAATCAAAATAGGAGTCATCATAACAGAGGTGGTAATACAACAAATACTGCCAACCCAAATACGCCTAATACATTTTCGGACAAAGAAATCCAAGAGCAAATCAAGAATACCTTGGCACGCCTCAATGAGGACAAGCATAGCAACCGCCGTATGGCAAAACGTGAGAAAAAGTTAGCTAATGCGAAACGACAAGAGGAGTTGCAAAATGAAGCCGACAGAAAAGCTAACATACTGAAAGTTACCGAGTTTATTTCTGTTAGTGATTTAGCAGCCTTGATGAGTGCGTCTGTGAACGAGGTGATTGCAAAGTGTTTATCTTTTGGTATGTTTGTTTCTATTAACCAACGTCTTGATGCAGAGGCTATTACAATCATTGCCGATGAGTTTGGTTATGATGTAGAGTTTACTTCGGCAGACCAAGAAATTACGGTAGAAGAAGAAACTGACCTTCCTGAAAACCTAACAACAAGGGCTCCTATTGTTACAATCATGGGACACGTTGACCACGGTAAAACATCTTTATTGGACTTTATTCGTAGAACAAAAGTGGTAGATTCAGAAGCTGGCGGTATTACGCAACACATTGGGGCGTATGACGTGAAGACTAAAGATGGTCGCCGTATTACGTTCTTAGATACACCCGGTCACGAAGCCTTTACTGCGATGCGTGCCAGAGGTGCAAAAGTTACAGACGTTGCTATCATTGTGATTGCAGCAGACGACAATGTCATGCCACAAACCAAAGAGGCAATTAACCATGCCCAAAATGCAGGTGTTCCTATTGTGTTTGCAATGAACAAAATAGATAAACCGGGAGCTAACGTAGAGAAAATCCGCAAAGAATTGGCGGAGATGAATATGTTAGTAGAAAGTTGGGGTGGTAAATACCAAGAGCAGGAAATTTCTGCCAAAAAAGGTATTGCCATAGATGAGTTGTTGGAAAAAGTATTGATTGAATCTGAAATGTTAGACCTTAAAGCCAACCCCAACCGCAGGGCTTCGGGGGCTGTCATAGAGGCAGAATTGGACAAAGGTAAAGGATATGTAACAACGGTATTGGTACAAAACGGTACGTTGAGAGTGGGAGATGCTATTTTGGCGGGTTCTCACTTCGGTAAAGTACGTGCTATGTACGACCATATCGGCAAAAAATTGAAAGAAGCTCCGCCTTCTATGCCTGTGCAGGTTATCGGCTTGAATGGTGCGCCACAAGCAGGTGATAAGTTCAATGTCATGGAAAATGAAAGAGAGGCGAGGGAAATTGCTACTAAACGTGGACAGTTGGTGCGTGAACAAAATATTCGTACTACTAAACGTACTACTCTTACAGATTTGGGCAGACGTATTGCGTTGGGTAACTTTAAGCAGTTAAACTTGATTATCAAAGGGGACGTGGACGGTTCTGTGGAGGCTTTGTCCGACTCATTACTCAAACTTTCTACCGAAGAAATCGAGGTAAAAGTAATTCATAAAGGCGTTGGTCAAATCTCTGAATCTGACGTATTGTTAGCAGCAGCTTCCGATGCCATCATCATTGGTTTCCAAGTACGCCCTTCTGCCAATGCTCGTAAGTTGGTAGATAAGGAGGAAGTAGATGTAAGATTGTATTCTATCATCTATGATGCTATCAATGAAGTTCGTGATGCTATGGAAGGTATGTTAGCTCCGACTATGGAAGAAAACATAGTAGGTAACGTAGAAATTCGCGATGTATTCAAGATTAGTAAAGTAGGTACGATAGCAGGTTGTATGGTTACAGACGGCTACATCAAACGTACTTCTCGCATACGTATCGTAAGAGATGGTATTGTGGTCTTTGGTGGTAACGAAGGCGGCGGCGAATTAGCCAGCTTAAAACGTTTCAAAGATGACGTAAACGAAGTCCGTTCTGGTTTTGATTGCGGTTTAGGCTTGAAAAACTTTAACGATATTCGTGTGGGAGATACCATTGAGGTATTTGAACAAAAAGAAGTAAAACGTAAATTATAAACTTTGCTGTTTGCGTTATATTTTCCTCAAAATAGTTATTTTTAAAGATGTAATCTTTTTTAAAAGATTACATCTTTTTTTTATGGCTTCTTCAATAAAGCAACGCAGAAAACACGAATTACACAGATTAGCACTGATTTTTAATCTTTATTATACCCATGCACCCTATCATAGCCAATGTAAGTAAACATATTCGCCTTAGCACAGAAGAACAAGCCTATTTTTTGGCTATGCTACAAGCTAAAAGCCTCAAAAAGAAGCAAATATTGCTAAGAGAAGGCGAAATTTGTAAGTCTTCTGCCTTTGTGATAAGTGGTTGTTTGCGGGCATATACCATAGACCACAACGGTTTTGAACATATCTTGCAGTTTGCCCCCAAAGATTGGTGGATAGCCGATATGTATAGTTTAATCACGCAACAGCCTGCTACGTTGAGTATAGATGCTGTAGAAACTACCGAAATTTTGTTGTTGCCACGTACTGCCCAAGAACAGTTGTTTGTAGAAGTCCCCGCCTTTGAGAGATTTTTTAGGATTATTACCGAAAAGGCATTGGTTACGGCACGCAGACGAGTATTAGACACACTAAGCCTAACAGCACAACAACGGTATGAGAATTTTTGTAAGCAATACCCTACACTGATTTACACTTTACCCCAAAAGCAAATTGCATCTTTTATAGGGGTTACACCTGAGTTTTTGAGTAAGATGCGGAAAGAATTGCTACGCAGTAAATAACAAGAGTTAACAATAAAAATACCACAGCTTTTTTGGCTATGGTACAAAAGATAGATTGATAGTAATAAATTTTGCTTACTCCTCGAAATTCTGCAAAGCCTGTGGTTGTATCCAACCATTCATGACTGCGTGTCGGGCTGCCTCTATGGTTTCTTGCATCACTAACACCTGCGTTTTGCTACCATAAAAATCTTTGTAAACATCATTGACAAACATCAATCTTTCTGGGTTCTTGATGTCCCTAATATAAATAGCCAAAATTCTATCTGGAAATAGCTCTGCTATTTTGCGGTAGCTGGGTGCGTCTTGCTGCCCACTGTCCCCTATCAAAATGAAGGGCAGGTGTGGGTACGTATTCAAAATTTTGGTGATTTCATTAATTTTGTGTTCGCCATGTGCAGAAACCGCCATTTTATTTTTGTCTATGCCATAATCTCGCAAACAAAACACGCCTTCGGGCAAGTCGTGTACGTCTATAAGATGCAGCAAAAAGTCGTATAAATTCCAAGGACTGCTGGACACATAAAATATAGGGTTATGGTTATCGCCTGTGCTACCTTGTTGCAAAGCCCTGTAGAAACTACGCACCCCGTCAAACGGCACTCTGGTTAGAGCATTTTTTGTAAATGTATTTTGCAACATTTTCAGTACGTCTGTGGCAGACGTTTCTATGATTGTGTCGTCTATGTCGCTGATAATTCCAAATTCGGCTTGGGCAGGAGGTACAAAAATTTTACCTTGTTCTATAATAGGTTCAGACACTTGTCCTACAGGCGAATTTTGCAGCCTCACCTCAAAAGTTTCTGTATGTGGTAATACTTGTAGAGGATTATTGGGTGTTAATTCTATATCAAAGTAGCCTTCATGGTCGGAGATGAGCATGGTATTTTCTCCCTGAAAACGAATTTCCAAGACAGCCTCTGGAATTTCATCACTTTCTATTCTCTTATACATATTCAGCATATTGAGGAGTGTGCTGTCTTGTTCTGTGGGCAAAGTTACTTTTTTAGACTTCAACACCCTTCCTTTCAGGTACACTACCTTGTTCGAGCCATAGCCCCGATACACAACCACCTGCACATCACTAAATTTGTCTAAGGTTTCTTGTACTGTTTGTTTCAATTTATCTATGCCTTCTTCTGCATACAAAGCAGCTTGCTTACTCAACTCCTGCCACTCTACCGTAGCCAGCAGTTGTTTCCAATCTGTGTTGGTCAAAAAATCTTTGAAATTCTGTATCATTTTGAAGAATGTGTTTCGGTGAATGGTCAAATATAAAAATAAAACTTGATTGTTTAATCAGTAAAGTTTGTGAATAATTTTGTAGTATTGTTATATATTTTCGTAACAAAAACTATTTACCTAAAGGCAAATGGTAGTCTTAAAGATGTAATGCTAAAGGTGTAATCTTTTGTAGTATCGTGCTTTAAAAACTTATAGCAAAACTAATTTCTTTCAGAGAAAAAAGTTGATAGTATTCAAGAAGTTCTCTAAAGATGTCATCTTTTGAAAAGATGACATCTTTAGAGAACTTCTTGAATACTAA